>PAKP01000045.1 GCA_002706985.1 Sneathiella sp.
AGGATAAAGAAGCCGTAGCGTTCCAGCCGGGCAAGCGGCAGCGCGAGGGAATCGGGCAGAATGCCGACGGCGACGCGCCCGCCATCGAGCGGCGGCAGAGGAATAAGGTTAAACACTCCCAATATCACATTGAGAATAATACCATTTTTGAAATTATCCGCGAACCAGAGCGTCGTATCCTGCGGCAGCAGCGGCAAGAGGTGAAAGCAGAGCGCGAACAGCAGCGCCAGCGCGAAGTTCATCCCCGGTCCCGCCAGCGCGACCCAGACCATATCGCGGCGCGGACTGTTGAGACGCGCGAAATTCACCGGAACCGGCTTGGCATAGCCGAACAGGAACGGCGCCTTGAAGAGCAGGAGCATCCCCGGAATGATCACCGTGCCCAGAGGGTCGATATGCTTGAACGGATTGAAGGTCACCCGCCCCTGTCGCTTGGCCGTATCATCGCCGAGCTTCCAGGCAACAAAACCATGGGCGGCCTCATGCAGGGTGATGGCGGCCAGCGCCGGAACGATCCAGACGGAAATCTGGTAAAGGATGCCGCTTATATCCACGATCCGGTTCCTACTCTGCGCCCAGCAGTTCTTCAAGCCGGGCCTTGTCGGCCTCGGTGTCAATCGGCGGCGGTGTATGGTCGAACACCCGGTTGCCAAGATCAATCCGGGACAGCGCCTTGTCGCCGAGCTTCGGGCAGACCGCGGCGACCACCTTCATTTCCTCCAGATTACCGGAACAATGCAGGACGATATCCACCCCGGCGGCCAGCGCCGCCTTGGCCCGTTCGGCGAGATCGCCGTTCAGAGCCTCCATATTCAGATCGTCGGTCAGCAACAGGCCGTCAAAGCCGATGATCTTGCGGATAACGCCGTCGATCACGGCCTTTGACTGGGTCGCCGGTGCCTCCGCATCGATATCCTCGAACACGATATGGCTGGTCATCCCCCACGGCAGGAGGGAAAGTGCCTTGAACGGCGCAAAATCGGCCTCCTGCAACTCCGTCACCTTGGTCGACACATGGGGCAGTTCATGGTGGCTGTCGACGGTGGCGCGGCCATGACCGGGCATATGCTTGACAACTGGAATGATCCCGGCAGTCAGCATCTCCTCCGCCACCACCGCACCGAGACGGGCAACGACCTGCGGATCGGCGGCAAGCGCGCGATCGCCGATGGCGTCCACCGTCTCCGGCAGGTGAAGATCGAGACAGGGCGTACAGTTCACCGTGATGCCTGCCGCCTGCAAATCCGCCGCGATCAGCCGCGTTGTCAGCCGAAGCGCCTCGATCGCCCGGTCGGGATCGGTTTCATAGAGTTCGCCGAAAAAGCCGAGCGGCTTCGCCTCGAACCAGTCCGGCTCACGAAGCCGCTGCACCCGTCCGCCTTCCTGATCGATCAGCACCGGCGCATCGGGACGTCCGACCGCCGTGCGCAGGGATTTCACCAGCTTTTTCAGCTGCTTGGGGTTCTCCACATTGCGGGCGAACAGGATGAAGCCGAGGGGCTGTTCCGCCTTGAAGAACTTCTTCTCGGCCGCAGTGAGTTTCGTGCCTTCACAGCCGAAGATGACGGCCCGGCAATTTGAGAGATCAGCCGCTGACAACGAGACAATCCTGCTTCTGCGCCTTCAAGTCATTGCACAGCCGGTTCGCCCCATCGCGGCTGCTGAACGCGCCGAGCTGCAGGCGAAAATAAGTCCCCTTGTCCTCTACCTTCACATCCTGCACGCGGTGGCTGACATCGGAAAGCATGGATTTGAACTTGCTGTTGAGCATCGTCCACTGCTTTTCGGCTGCATCCTGAGAGCGGAAGGAGCCCACCTGGACCCGATACATCGGGCCGCCGGTCTGGGGTTCCTCGATCTTCTTGGGCACAGGCGCCGCCGCAACCTCGACAGTCTTCTCCTCGACCTTCTCTTCGGTGGCGGGCTCTTCCGTTGTCGTTGCCGCGGAGACGGTTTCCTCAACCTTCTCTGCGGTGCTTTCCACAACTTCCTGGGCCTTTTCCCCGGCTTCGGCAGCGTCCTTCGTCACCTCCTCGACCAGATTATCAAGCTTGTTTTCATCCGCAGCCTTCTCCGCATCGGTCGCGGTCATCTCGGTCTTTTCCTCCGGCATCGCATCTTCCGGCGGCGGCATCAGCTTTTCAACTTTCTCCGGTGCGTCGCCCGATTGCAGGACGCCAAAGACCTGCTTGTCCTGATTGGGAATATCCATTCCACCCGGATCTTCGGGCTTTTCCTTGACCGGGGTGGTGTCGGCACTGATGATCGGCGGAGCCAGTTGCACGCCCTTCTTCACCCCCTGATCATAGGCATACCAGATGCCAATGCCGAAGCCGCCAACGATCACAACGGCAAGCGCGGCGCCGATCCATTTCTTCCGGTTTATGCCCGGTTCCTCGTCGCCATCATAGAAATCATCGTCAGGATAATCATCTTCGCCAACCACTACGCATACTCCTTTACCATGTCGACGCCGAGCACACGCACGCCGTCGTTTATTACCGCATCCAGGGCGCCCAGCAGCTGCCGCCGTGCAGGCCGCGTCTCAGGCGCCGTCAGATATGCCGAAGACACAGGATGTACAATGTCAAAAAGGCGGAAGAAAAGCAAGGAAAGCTCCTGCAAATGCGCCGCCAGATGAAATCCGTCCGCCGTCTTCAAGGCTCTCTCCGCAGCGAGCGGCCAGCCGCACAACCCGTGCGCCAGCGTCACCTCTTCCGGTAGTTTGAGGGCTGCCATGTCCACCCCGCTCTTCGCCTCCGTTTTCGCCTGCTCCCATATGGTGCCAAACCGGTTCAGCATCATCCGCGTATAGGGAATGGCGAAAACCGGATTGTTATAGGCCTTGTCTATGGCCAAAATAGGGCTGAAGGCATCAATAAAGCCCGGCGGGTTGGCGATCAGGGCGAAACGCGTCTTTGCCTCAGTGCATTTGCCGATGGCTGCCGCGAGGGGGAATCCGGCTGCGGCCCGCGGCGGAAGGTTCTCGCGCTCCATGTCAATGCCAACAAGCAACGACAGCCTGTCCAGCACCTCTGCATTGACCTGCTGACGGCAACTGAGCAGGTCGTTCACCGCCGCCGGCACCGGCACAGCGGCCGCTTCCACCCTCATGCCGCCAAGCCCGTAGCCCGCACCCTCCGCGATGATAAGGGGCAGCTGATCCAGCCAGAATTCCGGCCTGTATCTTATGTTGATATAGTCATTTCCCTCATGACGCACCTCGGCCGCCCCTTCAAGCCCTCTGAATTCGGAGACAAGGGCGCTTGAAGCCTTATCAAAATCAACATCTTTCTTTGATTTCAACAGGATGAGAATATTTGTTGATAAATCACCCCAGCTTCTCTCCCGTGGTGGGCGCAACACGGTTTCCGCCAGAATTTCCCGCCGCATCGCCTCCGGCAGGGTATCGATGCCTAAAAGCGCGGTTTCAAGCGCCGCGCGGGCCGAATTTAGGTAGCTGATGGACATGGCAGGCGTTACATTTCCGGAGCGTCGATTGACAAACAAGCATAGGATTAATACATCATTTAATGTATAGTCTCTATAACGAAGGGCGCGTAACTTCGGATTTTGGGAATGAAGTGAACATGTCAGTCATGGATAATATGGAGCCGCCGGTCAAGCTTTCGGCACAGGCGGCCGACCGGATCAACGCCATTGTCGAGGAAATGAACTCCGACAAGAAGATGCTGCGCGTTGCCGTCAATGGCGGCGGCTGTTCCGGTTTTCAGTACAGCTTCGATCTTGAGGATACGCAGAACCCGGACGATGTCGCCGTCACCAATAATGGCGCGACGCTGCTCGTCGATCAGCTGTCCCTGATGTATCTCGCCGGATCGGAAATCGATTTTGTCGAGGATATGATCGGTGCCTCTTTCCAGATCAAGAACCCGAACGCAACCGCGTCCTGTTCCTGCGGATCGTCATTTGCCATTTGATTGAGGCGGCAAAGATGCTAGAAAAAAGGCCCGGCTCCAACCCGGGCTTTTTTAATGGGACCACGGAATGAAGATAGCCAGCTGGAACATCAATTCGGTGAAAGCGCGCCTGCCGCGGCTCGTCGATTACCTCAAGGACTACAAGCCGGATGTGCTCTGCTTGCAGGAACTGAAAGTCATCGATGATAATTTCCCGCGTCTGGAAGTGGAAGAGCTTGGCTATAATGTCGAAACCCACGGCCAAAAGACCTATAACGGCGTGGCGATCCTGTCCAAATTCCCGATCGAGGATGTCATGCGCGGCCTGCCCGGCGATGATGAAGATGAGCAGGCCCGCTATATCGAGGCGACGGTGGACAACGTCCGCATTGCCTCCATCTATCTGCCGAACGGCAACCCGACGGACTCGGAAAAATTTCCCTACAAGCTCGGCTGGATGGACCGATTGGTCAGCCGCGCGCAGTATCTTCTCTCGCTGGAAGAGCCCACTGTGCTCGCGGGCGATTACAACGTCATCCCGCAGGATGAGGATTGCTATGACCCGAAGGCCTGGGAAGGCGACGCCCTCACCCGCCCCGAGAGCCGCCACCGTTTCCGCCAGATCCTCAATCTTGGCTATACGGACGCCTACCGCGCCTTCACGACCGAGATCAACTATACCTATTGGGATTATCAGCGCGGCGCGTGGCAGAAGGACCATGGCATCCGCATCGACCATCTCCTCCTCTCGCCGAAGGCCGCCGACCGCATGGATCAGGTCGGCATCGACAAGGGCCCGCGCGGACAGGAAAAACCCTCCGACCATACCCCGATCTGGGTCGAGCTTGCGGAAGACGGCTAAAGAATATTAAGGATTTCCCGCTATCTTTAGTGCCTCCCGTGACCAAGGAGGTGCGAGACGATGAGCCGCTATGGAAAAATCGAACTGATCACCGAAGCGGAAGCGCAGCAAAATCCGGCGCTTCTGACCGCGAAGATGTCTTGGATCGGGCATTTGATCGTCGGGCTCTTCTTTCTGGGATGGAGCGTCGGCTTTCCGCTCTTTCTCCTGAACAATGGCCTTTTCACTGCGGACGGAGGCTTGTTCGGTCTCCTTTTCGCCGGGTTCATCTGGGTCTTCTGCAGCGTGATTGTGCTGACCTGTGTGCTCGCCGGTCTCGTCTTTCTATTCTCAGCCCTCGCCGCCATGAAAACAAGCAACTGGACCCTGCGTGCGGCGCCTGAGGGGATCTATCTCAAGCTCCGTAACTACGGCGATCACCGTCTGAGTGCTGCGGATCCCATCGTCGCCTTTATCCCCAAGCGGGAAATCCGCCGCCTCAAATTTGTCGGGCAGAAGACCCGCATGGTCGCCGATGCGGACGTACCGGAGGATAATCAGACCTATAAAGAGGAAAGCCTCGAGATCGCCCTCTATGGGGAGGACCTCTCGCTCATCGAACACGCGTTTGAGGAAGAGCATCTCCGCAAGGGCCCGACCTGGATCAAAGGGGTTACGACACGGGCGAAAGGCGCGGCGCTCCGGCTGTTCCCGGAAAGCGGCGTGATCCGCGTTGACTGGAAAACCCGCAAGACCCACCTCACCCCGTCGGTTAAGACGGCGATGGCTGTTCTGGGTGGTCTCTATGACACCGAAACCGAAGAGGCAGCGGAGGAAGCCCCTCTCGTCACCCTCTCAAAGGAAGCACAGGAAGAGCGCCTCCGCGAGATGGTCCGCCGCGGCGATGCCATCGGCGCCACCGCCCTGGTGCGCGAGACCCAAGGCCTCACGCTCACCCAAGCGCATCAGTATCTGAAAAGCCTTTAGCGTTTCAGCTGGCTCACGTCGCGAACGGCGCCGCGGGCGGCACTGGTGGTCAGCGCGGCATAGGCACGGAGCGCCTGCGAGACCTTGCGGGCGCGCGGTTTCGTTGGCGCCCAGGCGGCATCGCCCTTCGCGTCCATTTTAATGCGCCGGTCGGCCATTTCCTCCTCGGAAATGCGCAGGTTGATGGTCCGGTTCGGGATGTCGATATCGATGATATCCCCCTCCTCGACCAGGCCGATGGCGCCGCCTTCCGCCGCTTCCGGCGAGGCATGACCGATGGAAAGGCCCGATGTGCCGCCGGAGAATCGTCCGTCGGTCAGCAGCGCGCATTGCTTGCCGAGGCCCTTCGATTTGAGATAGGAGGTCGGGTATAGCATCTCCTGCATGCCCGGGCCACCTTTCGGACCCTCATAAACGATGACAACGACATCGCCAGCCTTGACCGTATCGCCGAGAATGCCCTCGACTGCTGCATCCTGACTCTCGAACAGGCGCACCGGGCCGGAGAATTTAAGAATGCTCTCATCCACGCCCGCCGTCTTGACGATACAACCTTCAAGCGCAATGTTGCCATAGAGCACGGCGAGACCGCCATCCTGACTGTAGGCATGCTCCTTGGAGCGGATGCAGCCGTTTTCGCGGTCAGAATCAAGATCGGGATACCGTTTCGACTGGCTGAACGCCTCGGTCGTGCGCACGCCGCCGGGACCGGCGCGGTAAAATTCCTGCACCGTGTTGCTGCGGGACTTGACGATATCCCAAAGCTCGATCGCCTCCGCCATGGACGGCGAATGCACTGTTGGCACTTCGTCATGCAACAGGTCACCTCGGGACAGTTCCCCAAGCAGGCCCATGATGCCGCCCGCGCGATGCACATCCTCCATATGATACTGCTGGGTGGACGGCGCTACCTTGCAGAGGTTCGGTACCCGGCGGCTCAACCGGTCGATATCCTGCATGGTGAAGTCCACCTCGCCTTCCTGCGCGGCGGCGAGCAGATGCAGCACCGTATTCGTCGAACCGCCCATGGCGATATCGAGCGACATGGCATTCTCGAAAGCATTGAAAGACGCGATTTCCTGGGGCAGCAGGCCGGGCTCATCCATCTCATAGTGGCGGCGGGTAATGTCGACAACCGTCCGCGCCGCATCGAGGAAGAGTTGCTTGCGGTCCGCATGGGTGGCGAGCATGCTGCCGTTGCCAGGCAGCGCGAGGCCCAGCGCCTCGGTCAAACAGTTCATGGAGTTGGCGGTAAACATGCCCGAGCAGGAGCCGCAGGTCGGACAGGCGGAACGTTCGACTTCCGCGACCTGTTCATCGGAGACGTTCGGGTCGCCCGCCTGGATCATCGCATCAATGAGGTCGAGGCCGATTTCCTTGCCGTCGGCCATACCCTTCCCGGCCTCCATCGGGCCACCGGAGACAAACACCGTCGGAATATTGAGCCGCATCGCTGCCATCAGCATACCGGGCGTGATCTTGTCGCAATTCGAAATGCAGACCAGCGCATCGGCGCAATGGCCATTGACCATATATTCCACGGCATCGGCGATCACCTCGCGTGAGGGCAGGCTGTAGAGCATGCCGTCATGGCCCATGGCGATACCGTCATCGACGGCGATGGTGTTGAATTCCTTCGCCACACCGCCGCATTTCTCCACTTCCCGCGCGACCATCTGGCCGAGATCCTTCAGATGCACATGGCCGGGGACGAACTGCGTAAAGCTGTTGGCAATGGCGATAATCGGCTTTTCAAAATCGCCGTCGGTCATGCCGGTCGCCCGCCAGAGCGCCCGCGCGCCCGCCATGTTGCGTCCCTGTGTGGTGGTCTTTGATCTGTATTGGGGCATGTCGCTCTCTTCTTTGAAGTCTTTATGCGTCAAGGGTCTGTTTCCTACCTAATACGATCCGCAAGGAAGAACAAGCACAAGCCCTTATATCTATCGCCCTATATGAATTTTCTCGCATTTTTTCTACTTATACTTGTTTATAAATATTTATTTACTATTTTTAGGATTATTTAAAACGATAGAACAAGAGGCATCCAACCCATGCAATGCGAAGGAATAACACGCGCCGGCCATCGCTGCCGCAACAGGGCGCTTGATGACGAGATATTCTGCGAAGTCCATATGCGGGTGAACCGGACCTATAATCTGGCCCTGCTCGTCCCGTTCCTGACGACCTTGCTGCTCTGTTATTTCTTTGTCTTCGGCCTGTTCTTTCAGACGCTGCATTACGGGGTGTTCGATCTGAACTACCTCAAATATGCCGGACTCACCGACCTGTTCATCAGCATGTTCCGTACCGGCGGCATGTTGACCGTTGTTGTGCTGAAGGCATGGGTGATCTATGCGGTAATTGTCGGGATCATCTTCGGCATCTGGCTGATTGTCAGCGTTATCCGAAAAACCTCGCACAGACATCTGAAACCGATACGGCGCCTCAAGATCGTCGGTCTCAGCCTTGGTATTTTCATCCTCAATATCCTGCACCGCTTTGTCGTTCTGGTCCCAAAACGAAACCGACGTCATCCGTCGCAGATTCTTGTCGGGCGGGAACATTTGGCCCTCTCGCTGCAACGCCATAAAAAAGCGCTAACGCCGGAGGGCGGGCCCGATCCGTTCCAGGCGGCCACGGACATTTATCGGCGCTTCCTGGCGGTCAGCACCTTCAACAACCACCGGTTTTTCGTCACCATCCTGTTGCTGGTATTGGCGTCCAGCGGTTCTATCATCTATGCGGGGCATGAGGCCCAAAAAATGCGCAAATGCATCATCCAGGTCGCGGACAAGAAGATCGTTCCCGCCGAGGAGGTTCCAGAGTCTTCTCTCTATCCGGGACTGAATATGTCCCCCCTCTGCCAGAACTCCCTCTCGGACCTACCAGAAGAAGTCGATGTCTCGGATAAATTCAGGCGGAGCCTCACGAGCTTTTTCACCTTCCCCGTCGTGCTTCTCGCACGCACGGACGAGACAGATCCGCTCCTTTATCTCGGCGCGACGGACCGTTTCGAGTTGTTTTTCAATGGCAAGACCCGCCTGCCCTTCTCCGTTCCCAATGAAAATCTTGAAGCGCTGTATGGCAATGGCGACGCCGCAAGTTCGGGCCGCCTCAAAAATCTGGAAGCGCGGCTGGATGGCGGCATCAAGAAGATGGAAACCCGCCTGAGCGGTCTGGAGGAAATGGCACAGCGCAACAGCAAAGCCATCGGCACGCTTGAAAAATCCACCGAGAAGCGACAGGCCGCGAATACGGCAAATCTCGAGCGCAAGTTGCTTGAACTGGAGCAGAGCGCGGAAGAATCCGGTTTCATCCTTGCCGGTCTGCAACAGGGGCTGGACCGCATCGGCGATGTTCTGAGCGCAGTGGAGATGGATCACACGAAACGCATCGTCGGCACCATCCCCGATTCCTGCTGGCAGACCTCACCGCATATGGTGGTCACCTTCAAGGTCGGATCGACCCAGGTGACAGGCGCAGAAACAAAAGAGCTGATCCGGCGCCTTGCTTCCGACTATACCGTGAAGGAAAGCCGCTTCATCGTCATTTCCGGCCATTCGGACCCGAGTGGCTCAACCTTCGACAACTATCGCCTGTCGCGCGCCCGGGCGGAGGAGGTTCATGCCCTGATGCGGGACGCCGGGATAGACAGCAGCGCGCTCTACATGATCGGGCGGGGCGAGGATCACAGCAGCAGCCTGCCCCGCCGGCGGGTCGAGATCAGGGATTGCACCCCGGCAGGCTGACGGACCGGCGGGCCCTAGCTGACCTGCTTCTCCTGATCCGCCCAATAGGGCTTGCGCAGTTCTGTCTTCAGGATCTTGCCCGCTCCGGAAAGCGGCAGCGGATCACTCACGAAGGCAACACTGCGCGGGCATTTGAACCCGGCAATCAAAGTGTGGCTGAACTCGATAATGGCTTCCTCCGTCGCCTCTTGCCCCTCATGCAGGCGGACAACCGCATGGACCTGCTCGCCCCAGGTTTCATGCGGGATGCCGATCACCGCACATTCGGCGACCGCCGGGTGCTGATAGACCGCATTCTCGACCTCGGCGGAATAGACATTCTCCCCGCCGGAGATGATCATGTCCTTCACCCGGTCGACGATATAGACGAAGCCCTGCTCATCCATATAACCGCCATCGCCGGAATGCATCCAGCCCCCGCGGAGCGCCTCCGCCGTCTGTTCGGGCTTGTTCCAGTAGCCGAGCATGACATTGGCCCCGCGCACGCAGACCTCACCGACGGTCCCATAGGGCACTTCCTCGTCATTTTCGTCAAAAATCCGCACCTCGCAGGCATAGGCCGCCCGGCCCGCCGACTTGAAGCGCCCGGCATTCGGCCCTTCCAGCACATGGAATTCCGGCCCCGTGAAGGTCGAGAGCGGCGCACATTCGGTCTGGCCATAGGCATGGGTGAAACCGGTATTCGGCAGCACCTCCAACGCCTTGCGGATAACCGCCTCCGGCATCGGCGAGGCGCCATAGATGATGTCTTTCAGGCTCGACATGTCGTATTTGGCGATGTCCGGGTCATTGACCACCATATTGACCATGGTCGGCACCAGCAGCGTATTGGTGATCCTGTACTCCTGCACGGCCTCCATGGTGCCCTTCGGTGTGAAGCCCGGAATAAACACATGCACGCCGAGCCCCATGGTTGCGCCAAAGACCGCCGCCCCGTCCGCAATATGGAACATCGGCGCCACATGCAGCCAGCGGGCGTCTTCTTCAAAGCTGAAACAGGGCATGGCGTTCAGCGTATTGGTGATGAAGTTGGTATGGCTGAGCATCACGCCCTTCGAGACACCAGTGGTCCCACCGGTATAGAAGAGCCCGGCAAGATCATCGAAGCCACGGCCCGCATCCGGCACCGGATCATTTTTTGCGACCAGCTCCTCATAGTTGAGCATATCCGCCGGGGTCTCCCCATCCCCGATATAAATCACCTCCCGCAGTTCCGGGACGAGCTTGCGAAGCTCCGGCACGACGCCCGCAAAGTTATCGTCGACCAGCAGGATTTCCGAGCCGGAGTCATTCAGCCAATAGGCAAACTCCGGCACCGCGAGGCGCGTATTGACCGGCACGAACACGCCGCCCGCCCAGGGCGTCGCATAATAGAACTCCAGATAACGGTCCGAGTTATGGGCGAGGATGGCAACCCGCTCCCCTTCCGTAATACCGAGCCCGCGGAGCGCCCCGGCAAATCTCTGCACCCGCTCGGCGAATTCGGCATAGGTATGCTCGCGCCCTGCACAGATGGTGGCGACGCTGCCGCCTTTCGTCTGGACGGCCCGCGTCAATAGTTGTGAAATATACATTCCCTGCTCCCTGTTTGTTTTCTGGAAGTATCAGAGAAATCACGCCGAAGGTAAAGAGGGCGTGTTCCGTCGGACAGATTGGATATTGCCTGCCGGGAGAACATGGGCCATCCTGTTGCCTCTATTTTTGTCAGCAAAACAGGCCCCCAATGACAGCCATCTCAATCAAGGAAGCGGAAGACTTCTATAACAACAGCTTTGCCCCCTGGATCAAGGCACTGGACATCAGCTTTACCGACATCGGCCCGGACAGTGCGACGCTGCGCATTCCGGCCTCACCCAACATAAACCGTTTGGGCGGCATGATGTGCGGACAGGCGATCATGGCGCTCGCCGACACTGCCATGGTGTTCGCCGTCGCCGCCAGCGCGGGCTCCTTCGTCAATATGACATCCGTGAATATGCAGACGACATTTCTCCGCCCGATGGAGGGCGACGAGCTGTTTGCCGATGCGCGGGTCATCAAATCCGGACGCCGCCTCGTCTATGGGGAGGTGAACATGCATTCGGGCGATCCCGAAAAGCCGGTTACCCACGTCACAACCAGTGTCATGCTGCTTTAGCGGACATAGCCGTTATTTGCGGAAAGATGGCTCCTGCCGGGCATCATCGATGAGACTTTCCGACAGCTTGGGGGTCGCCAGCCGGAACTTCTGCGAGATCGGAGGCTTCCGGCCTTCGAAAATCTCGTCGAGATTGTCATTGTCCCCGACACCCATCCGGATCACATTCTCCGTCGCCTCGCCAAAGCTTTGACGGGCCGGGCGGAACCCGCGCGCCAGCAACGAATGGTAATGCCAGGAATTATAGACGAAGATGAAAACCGGCAGGGAGAAACCCAGCGTCGCAAGATTCATCAGCGACATGCCGACGAAGCCTAGAACATGCCCCCGGTACAGCGCCGGAAAGGGTCCGAAAAACAGGCATGTCCAGGAAATGCCGGTATAGGCGGTCGTGCGTTTATGCGTTTGCGGCTCAATCATCGGAATGGCGTATGCCATTGTACCCTCCTGACCTGATATCGGCTCAAGCCAGGCCCGCACTAATTTTCCGAAAATCAGGGGGCCTCGGCGTTCATGCACTTGCCCCAAGAGATACCAAGATTTCGTAAACAAAATCTTGCGATCAACGTCCAACTTTAGGCAAGTTTTACACACACTTACGCTACTGGAGAGAAATCACCCTAAAATCAGATAGTTAGGATTGAGAGGCGGAATTAAGGCATTTTCGCGATCTTTCATGTCAGGAATATGCCGGTGGCGGTGTAAACCCGCCGAAAGCCTCCTCGATCAGCTGGCAGAGCTTGAGAGAGGTCTTGTCCTCCCCGAACGCCGCGACGGCCTGAAGCCCCACGGGCAGGCCGGCGGGGGTTATCCCGGCGGGGACCACGGTGGAGGGCAGATCGACCATGTTCGAATAGCCCGCCCAGAACATCTGAGCCGTGCTCGGCTGAAGAGTGCCGTTGATATCGATCATGCGGTCCTGCCGCTCTCCCGCCTGATTCTGCGGGAAGGCGGGCCCGGCGGCGGCGGGACAGATCAGGATGTCATAGTCCGTGAAGAACGCCTGCCATTTGCGGGCCATCAGATGACGCTCGTTATTGATGCGGAGCCATTCCTTATGCGGCAGCGTGCCCGCCCGCGCCATCAGGGTGAGATAGCTTTTATCGTCCGCATCGGCCTCAGCCGCGATTTTCCGGAACCGCTCCAGCTGTTCCTCGTTAAGCGCGCCGGAAGTCGCCGCCCGCAGCAGCAGGATATAGGTTTCATAGGCGGCATCGATGGGGATATCCGGCCGCGCGTTCCGGTCAACTTTTGCGCCCGCCGCCTCCAGCTTGTCGGCGATGCTATTCAGCGCCGCCTGATAATCGTTATCGACATCGAACCCTTCCGCCGCCGTCATCAGGCCTATACGGAAATCGGAAAGACGCCGGTGCCGCGCCGGTTTCAGATCGAGCTTCCAGGCGGCATTCTGCGGGCGTCCTGCCCCGGCCATCACATCGAGCGCGATCTCCAGATCGAAGGCGGAGCGCGCGATGGGACCCAGAACGGCAATATCGCTGTCGGCAACGATTCCCGGCGGCTTCTGGCCATGGCCCGGAATAACGCCATAGGTCGGCTTGTGCCCGCAGACACCGCAATAATGGGCCGGATTGCGGATGGAGGCGCCGATGTCGGAACCGGTCTCGATCCCGGAAAGGCCCGCGGCCATCGCCGCCGCCGATCCGCCGGAAGAGCCGCCCGGCGTGCGGCTCAGGTCCCAGGGATTATTCGTCGTCCCGTAAATATCATTAAAGCTCTGCCAGTCGGCGAGCATGAAGGGCACATTGGTCTTGCCGAAGATATTTGCCCCCGCATCCAGCAGGCGCTGAACACTCAGCGCATTTTCCTCCGGGAAATGATCCTTCCAGGCTGGATTGCCCCAGGTCGACGGGCTGCCGACGAGATTATAGCTCTCCTTGATCGTCATCGGTACGCCCTGCAACGGCCCGAGCCGCTCCCCCCGGATACGCGCCGCATCCGTCTCGCGCGCCCGCTTTCGTGCCATTTCCTCATCCATCCAGATCACGGCATTGAGGTCGCCGTTATATTTGTTGATCCGGTCCAGATAATGATCGAGCAGTTCCTCGGCGCCGATCTCTCCCTTGGCGATCATTGCGGCCTGCTGCCGGGCGGAGGCAAAATGTATGGCTGTCATAGCGGGGTTCTCCCTGTTGCGGCGCCGGTTTGTCTCCGGCTTTTCATTGAAATTCTTGACGAAGCAAGTCTAGGGTCAGGACCCCTTAATTTACAACAATTCTGTTTTCAGGGAAGGTGAAAGATGCAAGGAAAGTGTCCGCAGGACATGTTGGCACATATTCAAGGACGGTTTCCGTGGCAGATTTCGCCTCCCCTGAAAACCCGAAGGGCGCGTCGCCTCTGGCCGCTGGCGGCGTTACGCCTTCTTGAAAACCCGCCGGGTTTCCTGCGAAGGCGTGCCTGGCCAGCAACCAGAGGCGATGCGCAGAATGGTGCAAATTAAGGGGTCCTGACCCTAGAGTGAATTCCCCGCCTTACTCAATCAAAATATTGGGGCTTGAGCTTGCCCCGGAAAACCCGCTATATGCTCCTGTCGGGGTTCATGCCCGCGCCGATATTGTCTGAGTCCGCCGAAGGATCGCGAGTGTATCATGTCCAGTCCCGCTTCCCGGCTTAGCCGGTCGATCTTGCTGCTGATCGTCTGCAATGCGCTCGCCGCATTTCTACTGGTCTCCAATTTCACGGGTCTGTATGACATTCTCTGGTCGGGCCTCGACACCAAAATATTCCGCTCCCTGAACGCCACAGTAACGCCGGATGGGATGATGACCCAATTCTGGGCCTGGACGAACAGCAAGACCTTCGATCAGGGCACCTTTGTCCTGATGCTGCTGATCTGTATCTATCTGGTGCTGTCGGCGAAGCGCGAGGACCGGATCGAGGTGATGGCGAAACTCGGCGCGATTACCTTCCTCATCCTGCTTGCCTTGCTGATCTCGAAGCGGATTATCGGCGAATTTTACCATCCAAGCCCGGGCCTCGCTCTGCGGCCCTATAATGACATCAATGACTTCATCACCGGCTATACGGTCAAGACATCGACCGATAACTCCTTTCCCGGCGATCATGCGATGACAAGCGCCCTGTTCGCGGGCGGCGTGATCCTGCTGTTCAACCGGCCCTATATCGCGATTTTAAGCGTTCTCTTAATGATTTTCGTCAGCCTGCCGCGGCTTGCGGGCGGCGGCCACTGGTTCACCGATGTAATCATCGGCGGCGGCGCGGCCTGCCTGATCCTGCTGCCCTGGCTCAAGATCAGTCCGCTGGTCCAATGGATCGATCGCGTCCTAAACTGGGCCTGGGACAGAGCCCCCGCCTCTCTTAAAAGATTTTAGACGGGCGGCCGCGCCGCCCATCAGATTAAGTTAAAGCTCTGCGAGGCGGGCGGCGGCGTCGTTCAGCTTGGCGAGCTGGATTTCGGCATCGGCGAGCTTGGCTTTCTCGCCCGCGACCACCTCTTCGGGGGCATTGGCGACGAATTTCTCGTTCCCGAGCTTCTTGTTCAGCCCCGTCATATAGCCCGACAGCTTGCCGATCTCTTTTTGAAGCCGCGCCTTTTCCGCATCGATATCCATGGCACCGGCGAGCGGGAGAACAACCGTCGCCCCTTTATGCACGAACTGCAGCGCGCCCTTCGGCACATCGGCATCGACGTTAAAGGAATCGATCCGGGCCATGCGAGCGATGATATCCCAATGCTTTTCAAGACAGGCTTTGTCTTCGGCGCTGCCGCCATTGAAGATAAGCGGGATTTTCGCGCCCGCCGGGACATTCATCTCGCTGCGCACCCCGCGAATGCCGGTAATCAGCTCCTGCACCCATTCCATCTCCCCGGCCGCGGCGGCATCGATGGCCTCCGCCGGATAGACCGGCCAGTCGGCAACGATCAGATCGCTCGAGCGCGTTGCCGCGACGCTGCCCCAGAGTTCCTCGGTGACGAACGGCATGAAGGGATGCAGGATTTTCAGGATCTGGTCCAGCACCCAGGCCGCCGTCGCCTGCGTCTCCGCCTTGTCATTGCCCTGGAAAGGCAGTTTCGCGAACTCCAGATACCAGTCGCAGAAGACATTCCAGGTAAAGGCATAGATGGCGTTGGATGCATCATTGAAGCGATAGCTTTCCAACGCATCGCGTACCGCCTTCTCGCATTTCACCGTCTCGCCAACGATCCACCGGTTGATGGTTTCCTTGACCGCAAAGGGATCGAAGCCGTCCGGCACGGTGCATTCGTTCATCTCGCAGAAGCGCGCGGCATTCCAGAGCTTGGTGGCGAAGTTGCGATAGCCCTCCACCCGCTGCTCGGAAAGGCGGACATCCCGCCCCTGCGCCGCGCTGACCGAGAGGAAAAACCGCAGCGCATCGGCGCCATATTTATCCATCAGGTCCAGCGGATCGACCACATTGCCCTTAGATTTCGACATCTTCGCGCCATGCTCGTCGCGGACAAGCGCATGGATATAGACCGTATGGAACGGCGCTTCCTCCATAAAATGCAGGCCCATCATCATCATCCGGGCGACCCAGAAGAAGATGATATCGAAACCGGTGACCAGAACGTCGGTCGGATAATAGCGCGCAAGTTCCGGCGTTTTCTCCGGCCAGCCGAGGGTCGAGAACGGCCAGAGCGCGGAGGAGAACCAGGTATCGAGCACGTCGTTATCCTGCGTCAGATCCGTCTGCTTGCCGTAATGGTCCTCGGCGGCCTTGATTGCTTCCTCTTCCGTCTCCTCGACGAAGATCATGCCGTCCGGACCAAACCAGGCGGGAATACGATGGCCCCACCAGAGCTGACGCGAGATGCACCAGGGCTGGATATTGCGCATCCAGTCGTAATAGGTGTTGGTCCATTTTTCGGGCACGAATTTCGTTTTGCCGCTCTCCACCGCGCGGATGGCGGGTTGAGCAAGCGTCGCCGCATCGGCGAACCACTGATCGGTGAGCAACGGCTCGATCACCACACCGGAGCGGTCGCCATAGGGCACCGTATGCGGATGATAGTCGATCTTCTCAAGAAGGCCGAGGCTTTCAATTTCGGCAACGACCTTCTTGCGCGCCGCAAAACGTTCCATCCCGCGATAGGCTTCCGGCACCGTGTCATTGAGATGGGCGTTCTCATCCATGATGTTGATGACCTCAAGCCCGGCGCGCTTGCCGACCTCGAAGTCGTTGAAATCATGGGCCGGGGTGATCTTCACCGCACCGGAGCCCTGTTCCGGGTCCGCATACTCATCGGCAACAATCGGAATGCGCCGCCCGACAATGGGCAGGATCGCATACTTGCCGACCAGATCTTTATAGCGCTCATCATCCGGGTGAACGGCAATGCCTGTATCGCCGAGCATGGTCTCCGGCCGGGTGGTTGCAACGGTGATAAAGCGTCCCTCTTCCCCTTCGACCGGATAGCGGAAGTGCCACATATGGCCGTTGACTTCCTGCTGCTCGACCTCCAGGTCGGAAATCGCGGTGTGAAATTTCGGGTCCCAGTTGACCAGCCGCTTGTCGCGATAGATCAGGCCTTCCTTATAGAGCTGGACGAACACCTTGCGGACAGCCTTTGAAAGCCCCTCGTCCATGGTGAAGCGTTCGCGGTCCCAGTCGCAGGTCGCGCCAAGACGCTGAAGCTGCTGAAAAATCTGGCCGCCGGACTGATCCTTCCATTCCCAGACCTTGTCGATGAATTTTTCCCGGCCGAGATCATGGCGGGTGATATCCTGCTCGGCCAGCTGCCGCTCGACCACCATCTGGGTCGCAATGCCCGCATGATCCATGCCCGGCTGCCACAACGTATCCTTGCCTCGCATCCGCTCGAACCGGATCAGGACATCCTGAAGCGTATTGTTGAGGGCATGGCCCATATGCAGGCTGCCCGTCACATTCGGTGGCGGAATGACAATCGTATAGGTATCGTCGGTCTTGGCGCGTCCACAGGAAAACGCCCCTTGCTCTATCCATTTTGAATAGAGCTTTCCCTCGACCTCATCGAGTCGATAAGACTTGTCCAGCATCGCTGAACCTCTCTTTATTGATTAGTCGGCAAAATTCGGGAGTAATATAGTCGGCTCACTACCCGGGAGGAAAGGATTTTATTCCTCTTCGTCTGCCCGGTCAGCGAGCTTGCTCACTTCGCGCTCCACAATGCGCTGCACGATCTGGGGGAGGTTCTGATCGAGCCAGTCCTTCAATATCGGACGGAGCATATCCTTGACCATATCTTCCAAAGTCGCATTCTTACCCATTTGCAGTCCTCGTGATGATGCAACGGCACCGGCCAGGCTGGCGAAGGCAGTCGTCGTTGCGGCAATTGTCGGGTCAGCCAGCAGGCTGTTACTTACTTTTTCGGTCGTCTTCGCGACCATTTCAGGCTCGGGGTCCGCCTCTTCCGGCTCGGGTTCCGGCTCAAGCTCAACCTCCGGCTCTGCCTCTGCCGCAATCGCGGCATCAATCTCGGCTTCGACGGCGTCCTCTTCGAATTCATCGTCGAGGGTGAGAAGTTCTTCTTCCTCGTCTTCCTCGACCGCATCCGTCAATTCAAGCACATCTTCGTCATCGTCCGTTTCAGGCTCGGCTTCCATTTCTGGTTCCGGCTCGGGCTCCGGTTCTGGTTCCGGCTCTTCCTCGGCAGCGGCTTCGACCTCTGCCTCGTCCTCCATGGTTTCAGCGGCCTCTTCCTCTGCAGCTTCCGCAGTGGCGCCTTCCTCCTGACCCTCTTCCTCTCCATCTTCGGAAATGATCCGCCGGATGGAGGCAAGAATCTCTTCCATCGTCGGTTCTTGTTCTGTCGTTGGATCGCTCATCGTCAATTCACCATTGAAACCGGGGCTCTAGTTCACGAAACCTAAGTCACGTATCGATATAAACCGCTCATTCCGTCAACTATGGCCGGTTTACTTTAATTAATTGTTAATCCAATCCGCCATCCGTACCGAACCATTTGTCACGCACCCTGTCGTAGTTGACGGCGGGATCATAGTAATCGACGTCCAGATTGAGATCACGGGCATTCAGCCTGCCGATCGCCGCCAGAACAGCGTATATGGCAACATACTGATCCCGCTGCGCCGTCACCAGGTCCACCTTGCTTTGCAGCAGTTCCTGCTCGGCGTTCAGCACATCGAGGGTCGTGCGTGAACCGACCTGGGCTTCCTGCTCGACACCCTCCAAGGCGATCGTATTGGCCCGGACGGCCTCTTCCTGAGACCCAATCCGCGAGCGGGAGGTTTCAAGCAGCTCCCAGGACTGAATCACTTCTTCACGGATAGCCCGCACTGTTTCCTCGATTTCCTGCATCCGCTGGCTGTTGATCTGCCGTGCCTGACGCACCTGGCTGTAGACGGAGCCGGACTGGTAAAGCGGAATGGTCAGAACCGCGCCGATGCGGGCCGTATCGTTGTCCGTTCCCGACCCGACAACATCCCGGCCCGTTGACAGGCTGCCCTCAAGATCAAGAGACGGCAGCAACTGACCCGAAGTTGCGCGAATGGTATAGCGGGAGCTTTCCTCGTTATATTTCGCGGTTTCAATATCCGGATGATTGGTCAGGGCGGTTGCCAGAGCGGCCTCCTCCGATTCCGGGAAGGCCTCCGGCACTAAAGGGGTTTCAAGGTCCAGCGGCGGACGGCCAACAATCCGCTCGAAATTCGCGCGGGTGGAGCGGAGGTTCCCCTCGGCCTGAATAACGTTTGAAATCGAGTCGGCAAGACGCGCCTGCGCCTGCGCCACGTCGGTGCGGGTAATCTCCCCCACCTCGAACCGGTCATTTGCGGCATCAAGCTGACGGCGCAGGACAACGGAGTTGTTCCGGTTCAGCTCAACCAGCGCTTCGTCCCGGAGGACATTCATATAGGCTTCCACCGCGGAGCGGAACACCATCTGCTCTGTCGAGAGCAGATTCGCCCGCGCGGCCAGCACCTGCGCTTCCGCAGATTTGGTCGAGGCGACTGTCTGGCCACCGGAATAGAGCGGCTGGGAAACGATCAGAGAGGCTTCGCGCGGGTTGGACCCGCGGCTCGTGCCGGGTGTCGACGGATTGACATCGGAATGCTGCGCGGCAACCTCACCCACCGCATAGACTTCCGGACGCCAGCCTGACAGGGCCTGCGGTACATTTTCATCAACGCCCCGGACACTGGCGCGCTGCGCCTGCAGGGACGGATTGTTCTGATATGTCGACGCCAGTGCATCCTGCAATGTCTCGGCATTCGCCCATGACATCGGCATCGTAATGGCGATTACAGATGCAACGGTCAAAGCTACTTTTTTCATTAAACTCGCCTCTCGAACCTGAAATTCAGGCCGCCCAGAAATTAACCATAGTCGAATTTAGTCTCGATACCGGTTTCGATCAACAATTTTAAATAAATCGTCTGATCTCGCTCCGGCCCCGGAACTCCTTGTATTTTATACCATGTCCATCCTCTATGGATGAAAAACATGGCAAAATTGTAACACCCCGCGCGGGCTCTCAGAACTCGAACCGGGCCTCATCCTGCATATCGGGCAAGGGCGGCACCGACGCATCAAAGGCCGCGTGGGGGAAAAACCGATCTCCCAACCGGCGGTATACTGTCGCGACACCCGGGTTATCGCCAAGCACGCAGATCAGGCGTCCATCCTCCGCCAGCTGATCGAGCAGGCTCTGCGGCGCCGATGAAATCGACCCGTTGATATGGATAACGTTATAGGGCCCCTGCTTTGGGTTCCCCGTCGCCAGCGCGCCTTCCACTACGGCAACATTGTCGCATTCCAGCCGCACCAGAATATCGGTCGCGCGGGCCACCAGCTCCGGATCGCTCTCGATCGCGACGACCGCCTGGCCGAGAAAACCGAGCACCGCAGAGGAATATCCCGTGCCACAGCCGACATCCAGAATGACATCTGTCGGGCCGATATTCGCCTCCTGCAGCAGCCGGGCGAAAACCCGCGGCTCAACGACGAAGCGGCCCGGCGCGACTTCCAGATCCTCATCCAGATAGGCAACGCCCTTAAGTTCCTTCGGCACAAACTCCTCGCGCGGCACCGTATCCATGGCCTCCGCCACACGGCCATCCGTCACCCGGTTCGGTCGCAATTGACTGAGCACCATATGGTGGCGCGCCTCGGCGAATTTTTCTGAAATCATGGTCGTCCCGATCACCCCTGAATAAAACTACCGTGGTTATACTGAAAAACCGCCCCAAAACGCAAGTCATAAGGTAACGGTAATCCGCCGGAATGTGACAACCGTACGGTCCTAGAATTTGAAATCGGGAAGCGAGCGGAAGGCGTCTTTCAAAGCCTCCCCCCAGCCAGTCGAAATCTTGTTGAAATAGGCATCGTCGGCGGCAATCTGCTGTTCCCGCGTGATCTGGAAGCTGTCATTCTCATAGACCTGCAGGTCAAGCGGGAGACCGACCGAGAGATTGGCCTTTATGGTCGAGTCAAAGGACACCATCATCAGCTTGATCGCATCCTCAAAGCTCATGTCCGGATCATAGGCCCGCACAAGGATGGGACGGCCGTATTTCGTCTCGCCGATCTGGAAGAAGGGCGTCTCGGAGGAGGCTTCGATAAAGTTGCCTTCCGGATAGATCAGGAACAGTCGCGGCGGGCTGCCCTTGATCTGGCCGCCGATAATCAATGTGGCGTTAAAGGAGGAATCCGCTTCCTGCCCCTCAAAGCTGTTGGCATGGATTTCCTCGCGCACGGTTGCCCCGACAAGCCGGGCCACCTGGAACATCGACGGCGCTTCCAGGATCGACGGTTTGCGGTCCTCCGGCGCCTTGGAGCGTTCATCGAGGGTACTGATAATGGCCTGTGTCGTCGCGAGGTTGCCCGCGGTCATCATGGTGATGACCCGCTCCCCCGGGATGACCCAGCTATGCATTTTCTTGAAAACGGAGATATTGTCGACGCCGGCGTTTGTACGCGTGTCCGACATAAAAACGAGGCCCTTGTTGAGCCTCAAGCCGACACAATATGTCATGTTTGTTTACTTTTCCGTCCTTGACCGTGAATAAAGCTACTGTTGCTGAACCTGTATAGAGACATCCATGGATTCACCCATCGATCCTGTTCCATTGCCGATGCTCAGACCCGAAATAGGCGCGGCGTCCTTGTAATCAAGGCCCGTCGCCATGCGGATATAGCGATCATCCGGAGAAATGCCGTTGGACACATCAAAACCGACCCAGCCGATATCCGGAATATAGGCTTCGGCCCAGGCGTGGGTTGCCTCCTGATCGATCCGGTCATTCATCATCAGATATCCGCTTACATAGCGGGCCGGAAAGCCCATTTCACGCACCGTTGAAATAAAAATATGTGCATGATCCTGACAGACACCATTGCGCGCGACAAGAGCTTCTTCCGCTGTCGTTTCCGCATGGGTTTCTCCCGTCTGGTAAGGAACAATTTCCCCGATCAGGCGGGACAGCGCATGCATCATTGTCACTTCCGTATCAAAGTCGTCCTGGCCAATCTGCTTGACCAGTTTCCTTATCCGGCTGCCCGCTTCGGTCAGCGGGGTTGAGCGCAGGAAGAACCAGAGCGGCGCAAAGCCGTGATTTTGGCCGATAATGCCATGCAGATCCGTCGTCTCGACTTCCCCCTCACATGTGATGGAGATTTCTGTCTGTCCCGGATCGATATTGACAAGCATCGCATGATTATTGAACTGATCGTCAAACTCCAGTTCCTTCACACCGCCGTCCACCGTGACGTCCCAGCGATTTACCGTCTGTCCCACGCCGCTTCGGGGCATAAGACGAAGCTGCTGCAGCGCATAATGCACAGGCTGGTCAAAACGATATTTCGTCAAATGCGAGATTTTCAGAAGCATAAGGTCATCCGATAAATCGATAATCCTGTTCAACCTGTTGTCCGAGTGCCATATTGTCCCGGATGAAGGCGGAGAGAAATTCGTGCAATCCTTCATCGAAGATGGAATTGATCGAGCTTTCCTTCAGTCTTTTCAAGATGGGGACCGCCATTTCGTGGCAATCGAGCCGGAGGCCATAATCTTCCTCCAGATAGCCGAGATTATCAACTATTTTCGAATAGCAAAAGACCAGAGATCGCGGCAGGCGCCGATCGAGAATGATGAACTCCGCAATGCTCATCGGGTTGATTTCCCCGGGATTGAGCCAGCGGAAGGCCCGTTGCGCCGACACCGACCGCAGGATCGACTCCCATTGCACATTATCGAGCGAGGAGCCGACGAAAGAGGCCGAGGGCAGCAGAACATAATATTTCACGTCAAGGATTCGCGCCGTGTTGTCCGCCCGTTCCAGAAAGGTACCGAGACGCGCAAAGTCGAAAATATCGTTCCGCAGCATCGTTCCATGCAACGCCCCGCGCACCAGCGCGCTCTGCTGACGAATTGTGCCGAGGACCTCCGGCAAGTCGCGCTCCGAGATCGGCGAGGACAGCAAGTCCTTCAGGGTGATCCAGCATTCGTTCGTCGCCTCCCAGACCTCTCGGGTCAGGGCCGTGCGTACCATCCGGGCATTGTTGCGGGCGGCATCGATGACCGACCAGACACTCGACGGATTGGTTTTATCGCGAAGCAGGAAGTCAATGACATGGCGGGCCACATACTGATCATATTTGTCCGTGTAGGGCTGGGTAACTCCAGCCGTCGCTACCACAGAGGCCCATTCATTTTCGGCGGCGGTCGATCGGGTCAGCGCGATGCGAAACCCGGCATCGAGAAGCCGCGCCGTATTCTCGCTGCGCTCCAAGAAGCGGAACATCCAGAAAAGGCCGCCAGCGGTTTTTCCTAACATGCGGCTACTCCTCCAATACCCAGGTGTCCTTGGTGCCGCCCCCTTGGCTCGAATTGACAACAAGGGACCCGGCCTTCAGCGCCACACGGGTCAGGCCACCCGGCGTAATATCAATCCGCCGCGGCGAGACCAGCACAAAGGGGCGCAAATCCACATGGCGGGGCGCCAGGCCCTTCTTCGTCAGGATCGGACAGGTCGAGAGCGCCAACGTCGGCTGCGCAATGTAGTTGCCGGGCTTGGCCTTCAGCTTCGTGCGGAATTTTGAGATTTCCCGCTTGCTGGCGGCCGGACCGACCAGCATGCCGTAGCCGCCGGAGCCATGCACTTCTTTCACCACCAGCTCTTCGAGGTTGTCGAGCACATAGGCGAGCGCGTCCGGTTCGGCGCAGCGCCATGTCGGCACATTCTTCAGCATCGCCTTCTCGCCGGTGTAGAATTCGACAATATCGGGGATGTAGGAATAGATCGCCTTGTCATCGGCGATGCCCGTGCCGGGGGCGTTGGCGATGGTGATGCCGCCCGCGCGGTAGACATCCATGATCCCGGCAACACCAAGCTGCGATTGCGGATTGAAGGTCAGCGGATCGAGAAAATCATCATCGACCCGGCGGTAGAGGACATCGATCGGATCATAGCCGCGCGTCGTCCGCATGGCGATACGTCCGTCGACCACTCGGAGGTCATGCCCCTCCACCAGTTCCGCACCCATCTGGTCGGCAAGGAACGAATGCTCGAAATAGGCGGAGTTGTGAATGCCCGGCGTCAGGACGGCGACAACCGGCTTGCCTTCACAGGCCGGCGGCGCGCAATCGCCAAGTGAGCGGCGAAGACTTTTGGGGTAATCGCTAACGGACCGCACCTTTACCTTCGCAAAAAGCTCAGGGAACATATGCAACATGGTTTCGCGGTTTTCCAGCATGTAGGAAACGCCGGACGGCGTACGCGCATTATCCTCAAGGACGTAAAAATCATCCTCCCCCGTCCGCACAAGGTCGGTGCCGACAATATGGGTATAGACTCCGCCCGGCGGAGAGACACCGATCATCTGCGGCAGGAACGCCTCGTTATTGGCAATCAGTTCCCGCGGAATACGCCCGGCGCGCAAAATCTCCTGCCGGTGGTAGATATCATGCAGGAAGGCATTGATCGCCCGCACCCGCTGTTCGATCCCGCGTTCAAGCCGCGCCCATTCCCGGCCGGAAATAACCCGGGGCACGATATCGAAGGGAATGAGCCGCTCTGCCGCCTCTTCGCGTCCATAGACGTTGAAGGTGATACCGGTGCGGCGGAAGAAGGCTTCGGAAGCGGCGGATTTCCGATGCAGTCTGGCCGGATCTTCTGTCTCCAACCACTTCTGGTATTCCTGGTAGGGATAGCGGACGTCGCCTGCCTCTCCGTTCATTTCATCAAAAACATTTTGTGTTTTTTGCATCTTACTACAGTAGAGGATTTGTGTTGCAGCGCAACAGTAAAATTTTACGCAAGCCCCCAACTTCTGCGAAAAATGAGTCTCTATCCGTCTTTCTCATCCGGATCGTCAGACGCGCCTTGCGCATCGGTCGAAATCCGCGAGAGTACTTTCTGCAGCAGTGCCTCGGTCTTGCGCCGGTCCGTCGGGGACATGTCTTTGAGGTTGAGTTCAAGCTTGAGATTCTCGTTCTCTTCCTGAATGATGTCGAGCACCTCCGGCGCGTGATCGAGCTCCTGAAGCGCGGCATAAGTATGCACCGGAAAGCGGAACCCCTTGACCGTGATTTCCTCACGCTTGCCACACAGGATCACGTCCTTCACATTGACATAGGTCTCGTGGGAAATCTGGATTTCGCCGGTATTCGCCGTTGATTCCAGGCGCGAGGCGAGATTGACCCCGTTGCCGATGGCCGTATAGTCCATGCGCTCGCTGCTGCCGAAATTGCCGACGGTGCAATAGCCGGTGTTGATGCCCATGCGGCATTGCAGGGGCCGCTCCAGCCCGATGTCGAACCAGATGTCATTAAGTTCCGCGAGCCGCTTCTTCATGGCAAGCGCCATGCGCACGCAGGCGATGGCGTCCTGCTTGACGCCCTTGCTTTCCGGATCGCCGAAAAAGATGACGATGGAATCGCCGACGAACTTGTCGATGGTCGCACCGTATTTCAGCGCAATCTCCGACATTTCGGTCAGATACTGGTTCAGGATACGGGTCAGGTCCTCCGCCTCCATCCGCTCAGTAATCTCCGTAAAGCCGACAATATCGGAGAAGAAGACCGTCAGCTTCTTGCGGCGGCTGGTGATATCGCCGCGGTTGCGCCCCTCGAAGATAGAGGCATAGACCTGCGGCGAGAGATATTTTGCCAGCTGGTTGGAAAGCCGCTCCAGCGCCCGCGACTGTTCGGAGATCGCCTGCTCCTGCTGCTTGATCTGGGTAATATCGGAATAGACGGCGACGGTGCTGCCATCCTCCGTCTTGCGCTCGTTGATCAGTATCCAGCGATCATCAGCGCGCCGCTGCATTTCCGTGCTGAGCCGCTTGCGGTGATTTTTCAGGCGTTCGCGCAGCCAGTCCTCCTCGCGCTCCCAGGCGTCCTGCACCAGTCCCTGTGTTGCAGCGCGGCGCATGATTTCCTCAAAGCTCTTGCCGATTTCCGTCTCGATAATCTTTTTCGGGAAGAACAGGTCGCGGTAGACGCTGTTGCAGACCACCAGCTTGTCATTGGAATCATAGAGGGAGAACCCCTCGGAGATATTTTCGATCGCGTTGATCAGGCGGCGGCGCCCTTCCTCGATCTCGCGGTGGTTGGATTCCTGGATTTCGATGGCGGTATCGCGGAACACCGCCAGCGCATTGGCCATATCACCGACCTCGTCATTGCGCTCCCGCCAGGGGATTTTGACACCGGTATCCCCCGCCGCCAGACGGGTCATGGCATCGGTAATGTTCTCCAACGGACGGATAATGCGCGGGCGGATATAGAGGAACATGACCAGCAGCGCCGTCGCCAGACTTGCAACGGCAACCAGCACCAGCAGATATTTGCCCAGCTCGATCACCTTTTCCGAATTGCTCTCGGCAAGGCCGCCCCGCTCCCGCGCAGCCGCTACCAGCTTGGCGACCTCCGCCTGCAGGCTGGCAGAAAGTCCCCGGCTCTCCATCAGTGCCGCCGCGGCGCGTCCGCTGCTCTCAAGTTCCGCCCGGTGGATATCGAAGAGGTTGTTGTCCCCCGACCCGAGGGC
>PAKP01000046.1 GCA_002706985.1 Sneathiella sp.
CCGCGCCGCGGTGTTCGTTCCGGCGTTCCGATCAATATGAGCAATCTCGGCGATCCGGTGATGATCGAAAAAGGCAAACTGGTTGCCGTTGTTCTGGAACAGGGTGGCATGTATCTGTCGATTACCGGACGTACATTGGAACCCGGCGGCGAGGATGATATAATCCGCGTTGAGAACGTCAACAGCCGCAAGGTTATCCAGGCCCAGGTGATCAGCGAACAGGAAGTCCGCATTATCACCCGTCAGTCCCAGCTGGCCTCCGCCAGCGTCACTGCAAACTGAAGGAGCAGCGAAAGATGAGCCAGTTTAAATCCATTTATCGGCTGCTTCTGATTATCGGTCTTGCCGTTGGCCTGTCGGGCTGTAACTTCTTTACCCGTCTTGCCAATATCGGATCGGAACCGCCGCTCTCGAAAATCGAGAACCCGGTCGCCCAGCAAGGGTATCAGCCCGTTTCCATGCCGATGCCGCGCCCGGAACCCGTGCTGCAGCAGGCCAACTCTCTCTGGCGGCCCGGCTCGAAGGCATTCTTCAAGGACCAGCGTGCCAACCAGGTTGGCGATATCGTGACGGTCATGGTGGAGATCGAGGACAAGGCGACCCTCAACAATTCAACCGATACGACACGGGCAAGCTCCGAGTCGGCTGGATTTGCCGGATTGTTCGGTCTTGAAACGCAGGTGACAAAGGTCCTGCCGGAAGGCACCTCCTCCGCGGATCTTATCGATCTTGGCAGTGACCACAGCGTCAGCGGGTCTGGCGCCGTCAACCGCAACGAAACCATCAATATGGAGATTGCGGCCATCGTCACCCAGATTCTGCCGAACGGGAATATGGTGATTGTCGGACGCCAGGAAGTCCGGGTCAATTTCGAAAGCCGGGATCTGTCGGTTACCGGTGTCGTCCGGCCCGAGGATATTACCTCCGCCAACACCATTGAATCCTCGAAGATCGCTGAAGCCCGCATCGCCTATGGCGGCCGGGGTCACCTGACCGATGTCCAACAGGGACGCTATGGTCAGCAGCTCTTCGACATCATCTTCCCCTTCTAAGGGAGAGCAACAGCCAAAGAAAAAGCCGGTCCCTCTGAGCCGGCTTTTTTATGATCTCAATCGCTGTCTTTCACGCTCAGTCGTCGCGATAGCTGCGCTCGCGCCGTTCATGGCGTTCCTGCGCTTCCAGGCTGAGAGTGGCCACCGGGCGGGCTTCAAGCCGTTTGAGCGAAATCGGCTCTCCGGTCTCGACGCAGTAGCCATACTGCCCCTCATCAATCCGGCGAAGCGCCGCATCGATCTTGCCGATCAGCTTGCGCTGACGATCACGGGTCCGCAGCTCCAGCGTCCGCTCCGACTCCGTTGACGCCCGATCCGCAATATCCGGTTCTTTCACCGTTTCTTCCTGCAGGCTCAGAATTGTCTGGCTGGCATCCGCCAGGATTTCATTCCGCCATTTCTTCAATTTAGCCCGAAAATATTCCTGCTGTCGTGAATTCATGAACGGCTCGTCTTCGGACGGCACATAATCTTCAGGAATTTGAACGTTCATTTAAGCAACTCCAGTTCCCACATCTCAAGTACACCGGTAATGGCACTCAAAAAAATTAACGGCCATAATTATAAGATCGCGCGATGTTTAGCAACAACCTAATCGATAATGAGATGATATTTATGAAGGCAGAATGAAATTCAACGGCTTACGTAAAAAAAACAAACCGGAAAAACAGCACTATCCGGTCAGTAACCGAATTTTGCCAGCTCGACAGCCGCCCGGACTTCAATTTCTTTGATAATTTGCTTGAGTTCCGGGTCCGCCCCGTCCGTTTTATAGCTGGTCAGTGTCTGCTGCAGCTGCTTGAGCTTGTCGGGCGACAGGTTTCCACTGAGCATGCCGTCGCGCAGCGCTTCCAGCTTAGTGAGGAGGTCTTCTCCCTTCGCGATCGCACGTTTGTTGTTCCGGGGTTCGTCCCCGTCAATCCCCTGCAAGGCAACCAGAGCCTCGATCGAGCTGATGGGAGAAGCGGATGCAACGCCACCCGAAGATACCGTTTCGACCGGTTCGCTTTCGACTGAAAATTTTGCGCCGGACTTCTGCGCAGCCTTACCGCCCTTGCTGCTCGCTGTCGAACTTGTCCGACCTGGTCCGCCTACTTTCATATTGATAACAGTTACCCCGTTTCAAATTTACGATGGCATTTTTTCGCCATGACCCATTCTCAAGGGACATTCTTTCCCGGTCAAGGGGGAAGATATTGCCGCTTTTTTATGGAAAATCGGTCAAAAGTCGGCATTTCCCATACAAAACAATGCCTTACACCAAGCGGAACTTGGCACGCTTTTCGCTTACCTAAATTCGAAATTAGAAAATTTTGGATTCTAGGAACGGAATTGACAGATGGCTTTTAAGTTAATCCAGCAAATCGCAACCTTCATACAGGCGAAATCCCGCCCGTTGATGGCGTTGTTCGTTGCGCTCAGCTGCTTTTTCTGGTCGTTCGATGCGGCAAATGCCGCCTCGCGCGTCAAGGATATTGCGGAATTCGAAGGCATTCGTGACAACATCCTCGTCGGATATGGCCTCGTTGTCGGGCTGAACGGCACGGGCGACTCGCTGGCGAACTCTCCCTTTACCGAGCAGAGCCTCACCTCGATGCTGGAACGCCTCGGCGTGAACACCAGTGGGGAAACGCTGAAGACAAAGAATGTCGCCGCTGTCGTCGTCACCGCTACCCTGCCCCCGTTTCAACGCCAGGGCACCAAGATTGATATCGTTGTCAGCTCCCTCGGGGATGCCACCAACCTGATGGGCGGTACTCTTGTCGTAACCCCGCTAATGGCAGCGGACGGTGAAGTCTATGCCGTCGCGCAAGGAACGCTGACCGTCGCCGGCTTTGCCGTCGGCGGTGCGGCCGAATCCATTACGCGCGGCGTGCCGACAACTGCCCGGATCGTCAATGGCGCGATTGTCGAGCGCGAACTCGGCTTTGATCTTGCTACGCTCACCAGCCTGCGCATTTCCCTGCGCAATCCGGATTTGACGACATCCCGCCGTATCGCGGCGGCGATCAACGATTATATCGGTAAAGGTGTTGCCGAACCGACTGATCCGTCAACCGTTGTTCTTAACCTTGAAGGCAGCGAACGCTCGAATATGGTCGATCTGCTCGCCGATATCGAACAGCTTCAGGTCAATCCCGACCAGACGGCCCGCGTCGTCATCGATGAGCAGTCCGGCATTATCGTGATCGGCAGCGAGGTCAAGGTGGACACGGTAGCCATTGCCCAGGGCAACCTGACCGTCCGGATTACCGAGACACCGCAGGTTTCCCAGCCGGCCCCCTTCTCGGAAAATGGTGAGACCGTCGTTGTCCCGCGCACCGATATTCAGGTCGATGATGACAGCGACAAGAAACTGACCATCCTGAAAGAAGGCGTTCGCCTCCAGGACCTGGTAGACGGACTGAACGCCCTTGGCATCGGGCCACGGGACATGATTTCCATCCTTCAGGCAATCAAGGCCGCAGGTGCTCTGCAGGCAGACATAGAGTTGATGTAATGACTGATATTCAGACAGCCGCCCCCAAATTCCTGGTCGAACAGGGCACGACCAACAGAAAAGATACCGTCCGCAACGAGGAACAGATCCGGGAGACCGCCCGGGAATTCGAAGCCTTCTTCCTGAGCCAGGTGCTGAATTCCATGTCTTCCGGACTGGAAACCGACAGCATGTTCGGCGGTGGTGAATCCGAGAAGATGTTCCGCGGTATGCTCAACGACGAATATTCGAAATCCATGAGCCGGAACAACAGCGTCGGGATTGCCGACGCGGTGTACCGAGAAATGCTGGCCCTGCAGGAGGTGAAATAGATGAACGCGCAAACTCCGAGTAGCGGCCCGAAGCTGATGAGCCCAGACGCCCTAACAAAAATGATTGCCCGCCTCGGCGATATACTGGAAGAGGAAAACCGGCTTCTGGAAAGCCACAAGCCTGACGGGTTCAAGGCAACACTGGATGAAAAGACGCGTCTGGTAGCGATCTATAACCAGCAGATGTCGCTGATCAAGACCAACCCGGAGGCTTATAAGGCGTTCCCCAAAGCGGATATCGATCTGTTGAAACAGACCAGCGAGGCGTTCTACACGGTTCTCGACAAGCATTTCAGGAAACTGTCAACGGCCCGCACGGTGACGGAAGGGCTGGTCAAATCAGTGGCCGATGAGATTGCGAAGAAGAAAGCCCCGCCAAGCGCCTATACATCAAAGGCATCGGTCGCGGATCCCCTGTCCAACCGGAATACCCGCGCCGTCAATGGCGCGATTGCGATCAACCAGGTTATCTAGTTCGAAACGCGATGTCAGACTTCGTTGTTGACAGCCAGGCCCTGCAATTCACGATAAAAGGCAACGCGACGCAGAACATAGTCTCCGGGAAACTGCTTCAGCACCTCATCGGTTTCGCGATCAACAAGCCGATAGACATAACGGCCGCTGTCCTCATCCTGATCGATGGAAAACCGCGCAGAAGGAAACCGGTCATCTTCGAAAAAGGCACCAATAGCCGCCTCTGCCCGCTTGATCGGATCGCCGGCAACGGGCTCTGAATCGGAAGCCGTATCATTCGCAACGTTGTCCATATCATCACGCTCCTCACGCGCGCCGGATTTCGGCGTGGACATCATAGGGTTAAATTTTGAAAACGGGGTCACGTCCATAACGCAACTCCTCTCCTTTGTCACAAAAATCAAACCAAAAACAACGTGCGGAATTCCGCGATTGAAAAGGCTATAAAAAAATCATTACCAAAGTGTTAACGCGCATGCACGGGAGCATCACCGGCCTGATTCCGGTGAAGAAAAAGGGGATTTAAGGTAAGAAGGACGTGTCTTACTGCGTTCCGTACTGGATATAATCCGTCCAGATTCGCTCGATCTGACGCAAATGCTTACGGGTTTCCGCAACGTCCGGCGCCGGGTTTGAGCGGGCCAGCAGGTCCGCCTGCTTTTCCTCCAGTGCCGTCAGCTTGTCAACCATATCCAGCCCCTTCTCGGAAAGGCGAATCATGGTCGCCCGGCGGTCCCGCTCGGATTTTTCCTGGAGAAGATACCCCATTTCGACGAGCTTTTTGAGGTTATAGGAGGCATTGGATCCCTGATAATATCCCCGGGACATCAGCTCGCGGACATTGATCTCTTCCTCGCCAATATTCGCAAGCAGCAAAGCCTGCACGGCGTTGATATCCGTGATCTCCATCAGCGTAAGTTCTGTTCTCAAAACATCCAGAAAGCGGCGGTGAAGTCGCTCGATCAGTCTGGTCAGTTCATGATAATCTTCAGTCACAGCTATTCCCCAACGTTACCGGTTACCCACGCTACTTGAAAAAATAATACCCATGGCAATTCCGCCCATTCTGACCGGACAGTATTAACGAATTGTAAAATGTTGAAAATTCTTCACGAAGATAATGCGATATCGTCTTAAATCCTCCGAAAACTGTCTGTTTTTTTCGAAAAAGTCCCATTTTACGGCTTTCATCTCAGTCTTATCTCAGTAAAATGCGGCGTTATTTTAACGATTTCAGAGTAAAGCGCGTAATTTCGCGGCAGTAATCTGGCAGTCCGGCAAGTTAATTAAAGCGTATCGCCGGACTATTAACCGGAATTTAATGTCAAGGTTTCATGTTAGGGCGTAAGAATTAACTTGCGCCGGTAAGAGTTGTTGTCTGGACCGGACCCGTCAGGCCTGCCTGAAGGGATTTCGATCCGCGCGCAAAGACCGGCCAGGATACGGCAGGAACGGATAGGGTATGACAGAAGGCCAGGATGAAGAGCTTGCGCGGTTGATTGCGCTGTCGAAAGACAGCAGCAAACGCGGTCGCCGTCAGCTTTTTACCAATATTAGCGACCTGTTCCTGCATGACAAGGAGCGGCTGAGCGAACAGGAGCAGGCCCTCATTATCGGCATCATGACCAAGTTACTGACGGAGATCGAGACGACGATCCGGCAGAACCTCGCCGAAGAGCTTGCCGATCTGGAAGATGTCCCGCATGGTCTGATCACCTTGCTGGCTAATGATGAAATTGACGTGGCGCGGCCAATTTTGTTCAAGAGCCATCTGCTTGCCGAGCCCGATCTCGTTGAAATCATTCAGAACCGCAGCAAGGAGCATTTGCTGGCGATTGCCGAACGCGACGACCTCAATGCCGCGGTGAGCGACCTTCTGATCAGCCATGGTGATGAAGATGTGATTTCACATCTGATTGAAAATGGCGACGCCAAGATTTCCCGCAAGAGCATGGAATATCTGGTGGAGGAATCGCGCCGGATCGATCGTTTTCAGGAGCCTCTCATTGCCCGTCACGATATTCCCGCCGATCTTGCCCATAAGATGTTCTGGTGGGTGTCGGCCGCGCTGCGCCGGCATATCCTGGAGCATTTCGAGATTGATGAGCTGGAGCTGAACGAGAAAATCGTCGCCGCCGCCAAGACGGAATACCGGTTCGACGTCAGCGACAACAGCTCTAATGCGGACAAACTGATTGCGGAACTTTCCAAACGCAAGGAACTGAACGAGAAATTCCTGGTTCAGGCGCTGCGCGGCCGGCAAATCCGCCTTTTCCTGATCGGCCTGGCCGAGCTTTCCGGCCTCGACTACCAGAAAATCAGCCGCTTTATCTACGACCCCAATGCGGAAGCGCTGATTGTCGTGCTCAAAGCGCTGGAATTCAGCCGCAGCGGATTTTCGACCGTTTACCTGCTGACCCGTAACATTTCCGTCAGCGCAAAAACGCAAAATATGACAAAACCGGAAGAAGTAGAGATTATTATGAAATTTTATGATAAACTTTCGACAAAGAATGCGCAAGTAACCTTGCGCTTCTGGCAGTTGGAACGTGATTATCTGGAAGTCATTGATAAGCTCGACGAAGATCTTGACGACGATGACCGGATATATCTCTGATTTCCGCGGTGGCTTAAAATAGTACCAGGGGACATGTTTGTTGCATGTTATGAGTAAATGACGGAACGGGGGCAAGGAAGCGTGGTGTCGCTTCATTCGGATATGAAGAAACCCAGCGGATCGGATTTCCCGGTCATGCAGGGTGTCATCAGCCGTGAATTTTTTGACGCCGTGTTTGAGCAGGCTCCCCCGATGTATATGGCCCGCCCAGATGGCACCGTCATCTACGCCAATCAGGGATACAAAGAACATTTCCGCCCCGGTGCCGCCCAGCGGGTGGAAGACCAGATTCTCCCCACCCTGCCCCAGGATCACCTTGATATCGTCAAGCGTATTGCGGAAACGGCCGAAACGGAAACCCGTCAGCTGTCGCTCCGTACCGGCAAGGATGTGCAATATTTCCTCTCCCGCCACTTTCCGATTTTCGATGATGACGAACAGCTCATCGCCATCTGCGGCAGTTTCATCAATTCAACGCGGCAGGTGAATGCGGAAGCCAAGCTGAAGGAAGAAAAGCGGCGGTTTCTGGATATTACCCGCGCCGCATCCGACTGGATCTGGGAAACTGATGCAGACGGCCGGCTGACATTCGTCTCTGACCGGGTTGTTCAGGCGGTCGGTCTGCCGCCGATGCTGCTGAAGAACAAGAAACTCGCAGACCTTGGTGTATTCAAGCCAGAACCGGACGGGGGCAACAAGGCGGAAGATGCCATGGAAAAGCATGTTCCTTTCCGCTCCGTCCCGCTTGAAATTCAGGACACCAGCGGCGAATACAAGATTTTCAATATGTCCGGCGTTCCCGTTTTCAATGAAAAGGGCCGCTATATCGGATACCGCGGCACCAGCGACGATATCACGGCGCGACTGCTGGCGGAAGACGAGGCCCTGTCCTCGAAAGCCGATCTGGAACGGGCCATCAATGAAATCACCAAGAAGAATATCCAGCTTGAAATCACCGCGAAGAAAGCACTGGAATCGGCGAAGGCGAAGGATAACTTTCTTGCGAATATGAGCCATGAATTGCGCACGCCGCTCAACGCCATCATCGGCTTTGCCGAGGTTATCGGGTTGGAGACCTTCGGCCCTATCAACGACAAATACCGCGAATATGTCGGCGATATCCTGAATTCCGGCAAACATCTCTTAAGCCTGATTGAAGATATTCTCGATATCGCCCGGATCGAAAGCGATAAAATCCCGATCGAGATTGTCAGCACTCCCCTCGCCGGAATGGTCGGAGATGCCTATGTGCTGGTGCAAAACCACGCGCGGGAGAAAAACCTCGAGATCATCGGCGCCCGGATTACGGATGACGTCAATCTGGCCGTTGATCCGACGAGATGCCTGCAGATTCTCGTCAATATCCTCGGCAATGCGGTCAAATTCACGCCGCGCGGCGGAACCATCGGCATCGAATATGAAATCATTGACGATACATTCGTTGACATCACGGTTTGGGATACTGGCCCTGGCATCGCCGAAGAGGATCAGGAGAAAATTTTCGAAGCCTTCAAGCAGGCCCATGAGGGCGTGTACAGTCGCGGCACGGACGGTGTCGGGCTGGGGCTCACCCTTTCCCTGAAGCTCGCAAAGCTGATGGGCGGCAATATCACAGTGAAGAGCAGCCTGTCGGATGGCAGCCGGTTCAAGATCCGCCTGCCGCTTGCGAATTGAGGTTGCCGGCGCGCTCGAAGATGGCGCATTTGCTCCCCGTTTAAGCCTTCCTTAACAATAAACCACTACGCTGCCCAACAGTCATGAAAATTCCTTGGGCTCCTTGGTGATGAAAACGGCCAGTCACGGCAATATAGATGAAATAAAAGTTCTCGTCGGTCTCGCCGAATCCAAAACTGCTGAACAGCGGGAGTTCCTGTATGAACGGATCGGCGAATTCCTGATCGCGGATCATACAACCTTTTCCGATTCCGAAAAGGAAATCATGGCGGATATCATCTACCGGATCACCGCCGATGTGGAAAAATCGATCCGCGCGAATTTCGCCAAAAAACTGGCGCAAAAGCAGGATATTCCCAAAGACCTGTTGGTCTTCCTTGCCAATGATGAAATCGAAGTGGCGCTGCCGATCCTGCGGGACTGCGGCCTGCTGGCGGAGAATGATCTTCTGGAAATCATCATGCATCGCTCCAAACAGCACCGCCTTGCGGTTGCCGCCCGGGATAATATCAGCGAGCAGGTCTGCACCGCCCTTTGCGATCTGAACGATCCTGATATCACTGTCACAGTGATACAGAATGAAACGGCGCAGGTTTCCATGGATCTTCTGACCCAGATTTGCGCGCAATCCGAATTCATGCCCGAATACCAGCGCCCACTTCTCAAGCGCCCGTTCCTACCCAAACCCATTGCCGAGAAAATGTACCGCTGGGTTTCTATGTCGTTGCGGGAGTATATCTGCGAGAATTTTGACGTCGATCCTCGCCTGCTTGAAGTGGATATCAACGATCGCAATCAGACAATCGACCAAATTTCGGACGAAAGCGATCCCTCTTCCCGGCTGGTGGAGAAGCTCCATAAGTCCGGTGAGCTGTCCACACGCTTCCTGATCAAATCCCTCAATCAGGGGGAGATCGACCTGTTCGAATTTGCCTTCGCAAAGCTGCTGGACATGGATATCGAAAAGGTACGGTATTTTATCTATGCGGAGAATCCGGAGATTATCGCCGTCGCCTGCCGCAGCCTGAATATCGATCGGGTTATCTTCAAGTCAATTTACGATCTGACATCCTCCATACGGGATAAGAATGCTTCCATCCTGTCGCCGGCGGTATCCGCGCCGATGGATCTCTATGATCTCCTGACCGAAGAGTCAGCGACATCAGCCCTTCGCAATGAGGAATTCACCACCGGAAAGATCAGATACGCGGCTGCCTGCTAGACTTCCGACATTCATTTCCGTCATTGCTTGCAAATCACGTTTAACAATATACTTTTAAAGGAGAAGTATGGTCGTTCCTCTTTTGTGGAATAAAAAGTCGTGATTGATCCATTTGGCAGAACAATTGATTACCTCAGGGTATCCGTAACGGACCGGTGCGATTTCCGCTGCAAATACTGCATGTCGGAAAACATGACCTTCCTGCCCAAAAAGGACGTTCTCAGCCTGGAAGAGCTGGAAATGGTGTCGGCGGCCTTTATCCGCAAAGGCGTCCGCAAGATCCGCATCACCGGCGGTGAGCCACTGGTCCGCAAGGGCATCATGGAATTCTTCCGGAACCTTGGCCTGTATATCAAGAGCGGGGAGCTGGACGAGCTGACCCTAACCACCAACGGCAGCCAGCTTGGCAAATATGCGCATGAGCTGTATGACGCGGGCGTGCGTCGGCTCAATGTCTCGCTCGATACGCTCAACCCCTATCAATTTCAGGATATCACCCGCTGGGGCAATTTCGAGAAAGTCATGGCCAGCCTTCGGACAGCGAAAGAGGCTGGGCTCAGGATCAAGATAAACACGGTCGCGCTGAAAGGTTTTAATGACCATGAATTCAATGACTTGATCCAGTGGGCCGGCGATGAAGGCATGGATATCACCTTTATCGAGACTATGCCCATGGGCCTGATCGACGGGCAGCGGTCGGACCAGTATCTGCCGCTCTCCGAGGTCAAGACGCAGCTTGCCCAGCGCTGGACCCTGACGCCTTCTGCCTACCGGACCGGCGGACCGTCGGACTATTTCGATGTGGCCGAGACCGGCGGACGGATCGGGTTTATCACCCCCCTCACCCATAACTTCTGCGAAAGCTGTAACCGCGTGCGGCTGACCTGCACGGGCATGCTCTATATGTGCCTGGGCCAGGAAGACAAGGCCGACCTGAAGGCAGTTTTACGCGGCGAAAATGGTCTTGCTGCCCTTGATGCGGCAATTGATGAGGCCATCGGCCGCAAACCCAAGGGCCATGATTTTGTCATCGACCGAAATTCCGATGACCGGCCGGCGGTGCCCCGCCACATGAGCGTGACGGGCGGCTAGCGGCGGATGAAGATTTATTTTACGGCCAGCGAATCGGAAGATGCGCAAGCGGCGAAAGAAACCCTGATCGAACGCTATGGCCATGTTCCCGCAGGAGAAGCCGATGTGATTGTCGCCCTTGGCGGCGACGGATTTATGCTGGAAACCATGCATTCCTTCATGAGTTCCCGCACCCCCATCTATGGCATGAACAAGGGCACGATCGGGTTTCTGCTCAACAAATATGAGGAAGCCAACCTGATCGAACGGCTTGAAGCCGGCCAGATTACAGAGCTTCATCCGCTGAGAATGGTGGCGGTGGACATGCATGGACAAAAGGTCGAAGCCCTCGCTATCAATGAGGTTTCCCTGCTTCGCGAAAGTCGGCAGACGGCGAAGATACAGATATCCATCGACGGCAATGTCAAGGTCGAGGAACTTACCTGTGACGGCGTTCTGGTGGCCACACCAGCCGGCAGCACCGCCTATAACTACTCGGCCCATGGCCCGATCCTGCCAGTAAACGCTGGTGTTCTTGCCCTGACGCCCATCAGCGCCTTTCGTCCCCGGCGGTGGCGTGGCGCCATCCTGCCGCGCGAGGCGCGGATCGAACTGACCGTGCGCGAAGCCGCCAAGCGGCCGGTCAGCGCCGTTGCCGACGCGGTCGAGGTCCGGGATGTGTCAACCGTGACAATTGAGGAAAAGCGGGATGTGACGATCCGGCTGCTGTTCGATCCGGAGCATAATCTGGAGAAGCGCATCCTCGATGAGCAGTTCATGCTGTAGGGCTTTGATACCGCAGAATAAACGCCGGTAAAATTTTACTAATTTTTAGCTAATATTCGGCTTAATTCGTAATTCTCTTTTAAGTTTTCATCGCTAATTTTGCTCCATGGAACAATAGCTGGAGTGATCAGACCTGCCCGAATGAGGGTTTGTCGGCTCCGGCGCCAGAGTACCGAGCAGGAGAGTTCTGATGAAGGTTATCGCAGTTGCATCACAAAAGGGTGGTTCGGGCAAGACGACGCTTGCCGGACATCTTGCCGTGCAGGCCGAAATGGCCGGACAGGGGCCGGTGGCGCTTGTCGACACGGACCCGCAGGGCAGTCTGTCCGAATGGTGGAACGAACGCGAGGCGGAAACGCCGCTGTTTGCCCGCACGACGGTTGAGCGGCTGGAGGCCGATATCGGGCGTATGGAGAAGATGGGCATCAAGCTGCTCTTCGTCGACACGCCACCGGCGATCACCTCGACGATCGCGAATGTTATCAATCTTGCCGACCTGCTGATTATTCCGACCCGGCCTAGCCCGCATGATTTGCGCGCCGTTGGCGCGACGGTGGAACTGGCGGAAGGTCTCAACACATCGCTGATCTTTGTCGTCAATGGTGCGACACCGCGCGCCCGGATCACCAGCGAGGCCGCCATCGCGCTGTCGCAGCACGGGACTCTTGCTCCGGCGATCATCCATCAACGCGTCGATTTCGCCTCCAGCATGATCGACGGCCGCACGACGATGGAGCTTAACCCCTCCTCCCGCTCCAGTGACGAGATCAGCAAGCTCTGGTCCTATATCGAAGAGCGGCTCGCCCGGATGTCCTCCAATCATCCGATGCCGCCGTCGCATCACCTGAGCGCAACACCGGCCAGCAATGGTGCGGCGTATAACTAAGTTCTGACGTCCTTTACAAAAAGAAGATTTGTCATGAAAGCAGCATTCCTAACCAGTTCATTGATTGCCTCAAAAGGCAAAGCCGAACCGGCATCCACCCGGCTAGCGCCCAGCAACCTTCTCGACAAGAGTGCGAATGGCAGCAAGCCCCAGGTCTCCCGTATTTATGATCGGGTGCGCGAATATGCGGATCCGCACCATGAATCCAATGATATGGAGGAAGCCGCGCTGAAGGCTGCGGAACGGTCGGAATATGCAAGGATGGCTGAGGAAGAAGACCGTCCGGAGCCCAGCCATATTGACGAGATCAACACGACCGATACAACGGAAGAAGTTGCCCACGGGCTTGCAGTATCACTGGATGAGTCTACCGTCAGCCAGCGGGAACCTGCTCCGTCCGCACATTCGGCGCCCACGCGTGAACTTCCACCGCTTGCCGAGGCAAAAGCCAAGGAAATCGCCCATCAAGTCGCCAAGCTCAAGAAAGATGGCCTCGGGCGTATTCGTATTTCCGTTCGCATGTCGCCGAAGGATCACCTTCAGCTCAAGCTGATCGCCGCACATACGCAAATGTCCGCGCAATCCATATTCGAGACCGCACTGGAAGAGTATGTCATCAATCACGGCTCAGAGATTCTGCCGCAATCCTGTAATTGTGTCCTGGACAAGTCGTCCCTTTGAGTGGAAGTGACCGAACATGCGTGAAACTGTTGAAGAACATAATGAAATGGACGGCGGTCTCGACGCCGCGTCGCTTTCCCGAATCAAGGTAAGACGCAGCAAAGAAGACAGCAAATCCCCGCGCAAGGTAAAATCAGGCGATATCACCGACCGGCTTCAGGCGCTTGCGGACGAGTTGGAAGCAAGCAAGCCCGCGCAAAAAGTCGCGGAGCCCACATTCAAGAAAGCGGCCGAGGCACCTGCACCGGCTGCAACAAAATCGAAAACCGTTGCACGGCCGGTGAAAAAGCCGGCGAGGCCCAAGAAGGCGATCGATCCGGCAACGCAGACCGTTTCCGCTGTCCCGCCCCGACGCTCCAACTGGGCGCGTCCAGCCGCAAAAGCTGGATGGCAAAAAAAGACCGTCGCGCCGGATATCCTCTCCTACTGGCTGGAGATCAGGGGCGGAAAACGCTATCCTACATGGCAGGATCTGGATACCGCGAAAATCGGCAGATTCTGGCCGAACTGCACTCTGGTGCACTGTGATCACGCTGTTGGCCGCCTGCAGCTGGAAAATGGCTTTGCCAGCGAACTTCGGCAGGCAACACAGCATGATAGCCCGCAATCAGGTGACACGCCCGGAATTGACTTCTCGCCGATGGTCGTTGACTGGGTCCTCAGCCTTGCCCGGGATGTTGCCAATACCGGCAAGCCGACCCATGGAACGGAGTATTTCCCGTCCACATTCGATGAGATTCCGCTTCGGGTCATTGCCCTTCCACTCAGCGAGAACCAAGTCGATATCGATCATGTCCTCTGCTATGTGCAGAAGCTGGACTAAGTCAGGTTCTTAAGCCGCCCATTCCCGAAGTGTCGCTTTCTCCGGCTCCTTGAACCCGACCAGATAGCGGCCATCCTTGGCGAATATCGGTCGTTTCATGAGCGTTGGCGCGGCAAGAAGCTGTTTCGTCAGATCGTCGCCCTCCAGCTCAGCCTTCGCTGCATCGTCGAGCTGGCGGTAAGTCGTCCCGCGCTTGTTGATAAGGATGTCACGGTCGATGGCGGCCAGCCAGCGCGCAAGCTCCTCCTCTGATAGACCGTCAGCGCGCAGGTCATGGAACTGATAGTCGATTCCCTCGTCTTTCAGCCATTTGATCGCCTTTTTGCATGTATCGCAGTTCTTGATTCCATAGATTTTCAACGGGCATATCCCTTCCAACTGAACTTGATTTTCTCAGCTTTTTTTAGCGCGTGCCATAGACCGACGGCAACCCTCCGCATGTAATTTGGCAGAAAACTGCAAAGCATTGATCACAGCTCCGCCTTTTTCCGCGTCCCTGAGGAAAAGGAGTGACAAATGGGCATTTTCAGCAAGTCGTCGACAGCCAATACTTCCGATACCAATGGCAAGGGAACGGACGGGCTTGGAGAAAATATTCTCAAGGCGTCTCTCGCCGATGCAAACCTGCTGATAATGACTGCGGCGGAACGCGGCATTCCGCTGGATGGAGATGTAACCCGCGCCATCTTCGATACCGAAGACGCCCTGAAAAAAAATATGATCACTCCCGCAATTACCAGTGAATTCTGGCAGGCATATGAGAGTCTGTCCCAGTCTCTCAGCCCGATTACGGTCTCCAGTATCCGCGCAACTCGTGACCTTCAGCGACTAAGGTCCGGAATATGGGGATATGTAAAGGACAGAATTCATGTGCCCTTTTCCAGAAGATGCGCGTTCCGCTACCAGTTGCTGTCGATCGTAACGTTGCTGTGCCTGATCACGTTGCAGGTCTTCTGGGCCATCGGGAATACTCTTGTTAACGATATTCGGGAACAGTCAAACCGCATTATTGCGTTGAAAAGCCAGCTTCGTATTGCCACCGACACGCCGCAGCAGGCCTCGACAGCCACCTTACCGCAACAGTCGGTAACAACCACATTTCAATCCGGCAATGTCGCGACAGGTGCAGACAATGATACGTCATCCGGCTCAGTAGAAGTGCTCACCGATGCCGAAGAAATAAAAAGTCAAATCAAGGAGTATCTCTCATGGCGGGATGCCGAGGTGATCGAGCTCAGACAATGGAATCATCAATGGGGCAGCGTCCTCTTCTTCACAACGCAAACATGGGAAAAGCCTGATTATTCGGAGTTGACGGAAGAAGAAAAAATACATGTCCATTATGTATCGGCGCAATATGTCCTCTACACCATCACCGCCTATCTATTACCGATCCTGTATGGCTTGCTGGGAGCCTCCTTCTATGTGTTAAGGCAACTGCCGAAAGACATAGACGATCTGACATTTTCGATGAACTCCCATATCGAATACAGCCTCCGCATTACCCAGGGGCCACTCGCTGGCATTATGGCGAGTTTTTTCTTCACGGCCGCACCGGCAACAATTCACACTCTGTCGACACATTCCTCTGCTTTCGCCACGATCAAGATCGGAACGTCGAGCCTGAGCAATTTCAGTCCTCTCGCCATCGCTTTCCTCGCCGGTTACAGCGTCGAGCTGATTTTCTATGTCATTGACAAAATCATCTCCGCCGTTACCACGCGTGCCGCAAGCACGAGCACGAAACTTGCCTCCCAGCCTCCACCCCAGACGAAGGTGACCACTCCTGTAAAAGCAGATACAAAGCCGGAGGCATGACGGCAGGCAACCAAGCAGAGATTCGTTGTGCAGGAGCGAAAATTCGGAAAGATATTTGTACTCAGCAGTGAAACCAGCTTTATAAAGCCCTGGAAGTACCTTCAACCTGCATAAAATTCAGGTAGATAAAACGACGGCTTCCTCATTTTTGCGGAGTGCAAAAAAATTAACGTAATCTTAAGACTATTCAGCGGATGATAAAATTGTCCAAGGTTGATCGAAGCTGTTTTTGCCAATTCTACCCCCTCCCCTCTACGGCAAAGATGGCTTCGATTACCCCCTTTTCCCTCAATAAATTACTCAGGCAGGCTCGATATCGCCCTGCTCTTGCGCCGCGTAGAAATCGAGCGCGAAATCCGCAAGACGTCCGTTTTCAATCGCCTCGCGCATGGCCGCCATGATTTCCTGATAGTAATGCAGGTTATGCCAGGTCAGCAGCATGGACCCCAGCATCTCCTTCGCCTTGAACAGGTGATGCAGATAACCGCGGGAATAATGACGGCAGGCCGGGCAGCCGCAGCGCTCATCCAGCGGGCGTTGATCCTCCGCATGGCGGGCGTTACGGATATTCACGGTGCCGAAGCGGGTAAAAACCTGCGCGTTGCGTCCCGAGCGCGTCGGCAGCACGCAATCGAACATATCGATGCCCCGCATCACCCCGCCAACCAGATCATCGGGTTTGCCTACTCCCATCAGGTAGCGCGGCTTGTCAGTCGGGAGCGCGGGTGTCGTGAACTCCAGCGTGCGGAACATCTCCTCCTGCCCTTCACCGACGGCCAGCCCGCCGATGGCATAACCGTCAAAGCAGATGTCGGTCAGCGCCGAAACGGATTCGAGGCGTAACTCCTCAAAAGTCGAGCCCTGAACGATCCCGAACAGGCCATATCCGTCCCGCCTCTCATAAGCGTAACGGGACCGCTCAGCCCAGCGCATGGAGCGGCGCATGGAGCTTGCCGCCACCTCTTCCGTCGCCGGATAGGGTGTGCATTCATCAAACGCCATGGTAATGGTGGCATCAAGATCATTCTGGATCTGCATGGATCGTTCCGGCGTCAGCTCGAACCGCTTGCCGTCGATATGGGATTTGAAGATCACCCCATTCTCGTCAATCTTGCGAAGCTCGTTCAGCGACATAACCTGAAAACCGCCACTGTCGGTTAGGATTGGCCGCTCCCAGTTCATGAACTTGTGCAATCCGCCAAGTTTCTTCACCCGCTCCGATCCCGGACGCAACATCAGATGATAGGTATTGCCGAGCAGGATATCCGCACCCGTCTCCCGCACCGCCTCCGGCGTCATGCCTTTCACCGTCGCCGCCGTCCCGACGGGCATGAAGGCAGGCGTGCGAATGTCGCCATGCGCGGTTTTAAGCGTCCCGCGCCGCGCCGCGCCATCGGTCGCCGAAATGCTGAAGTCAAATCTATTTATCATTGTTTCGGATATAGCAGCGAACAGTCGCCATAGGAATAGAAACGGTACTTTTCCGCAATCGCATGGGCATAGGCCGCCTTCATGGTTTCCAGCCCGGAAAAGGCCGATACAAGCATGAAAAGTGTCGATTTCGGCAGATGGAAATTAGTGATCAGCAGATCGATCGCCTTGAACCTGTATCCCGGTGTGATAAAGATATCCGTCTCGCCATTGAACGGATGAATTGTCCCCGAGGCATCCGCTGCGCTTTCCAGAAGACGCAAACTGGTGGTCCCGACGGAAACAATACGGCCGCCCTTCGCGCGGGCCTCGTTAATCGCATCAGCCGTTGCCTGCGTCAGGATACCGATTTCCGCATGCATGCGGTGATCCTCGGTATTCTCCACTTTTACCGGCAGAAAAGTTCCCGCCCCGACATGGAGGGTGGTCGTCACCATCCCGATGCCCCGCGCCCGGAACTGTTCCAGCAACTCCTCCGTGAAATGCAAACCCGCCGTCGGCGCCGCCACCGCACCTTCGTCTTTCGCGAAGATTGTCTGATAATCGCTGCGATCCTGTTCATCAACGGCGCGCAGGCTGCTGATATAGGGCGGCAGTGGTATTTCCCCGTATGTCATCAACTTTTCCATGAGCTCCGGACCGGAGGCAGAGAAGGACAGCGCGACTTCTCCACCGTCGAATTTTTCCGTAACCAAAGCTGTAAAATCATCGGAGAAGCGTATGATATCACTGGGTTTCAGCTTCTTGGCGGGTTTTGCAAACGCGTGCCAGCCGTCGGCGGAAACATTCTTGTGCAGTGTCACTTCGATCTTCGCGCTCCGCCGTGTGCCGCGAAGACGGGCCGGAATGACTTTCGTGTCATTGAAGACGAGCAGGTCCCCCTCGCGCAGCAGTCCCGGCAGGTCGGCAACCGTATGGTCTTCCAGCTCCTTTCCGACCACCAGCAGCTTCGCCGCTTCCCGCGGAACCGCCGGGCGATCGGCGATCAATTCCGGCGGCAGGGTAAAATTGAATGCGTCTACTTTCATGATCTAAAACGCAAACGAACGACTTGGGGGTCCAAGCCGTTCGTTCCCAAAAATACGCAAAATGCTAGTCGACGTCCGCCGCGACCTTCAGGCTGACGATCTTGTCCGGATCCGTGACGGCGCCGTTGTTCATAGCGCTGCCCTTTTTGATGGCGTGCACATGTTCCATTCCATCAACGACCTGCCCCCAGATCGAATACTGGCTGTCGAGATGGGGGGAGCGTTCAAACATGATGAAGAACTGGCTATCGGCGCTGTCGGGATGACCGGCGCGGGCCATGGAACAGGTGCCTTCCAGATGCTGTTCGCCGGAGAACTCCGCCGTCAGGTTTTTCCCTGAACCGCCGGTACCTGTCCCCTGCGGACAGCCGGTCTGGGCCATGAAGCCATCAATCACCCGGTGGAACACGATCCCGTCATAAAATCCGTCGCGCGCAAGCTCCTTGATCCGGGCGACATGATTTGGCGCCAGGTCCGGGCGCATTTCGATCGTGACGCGGCCGTCTTTAAGTTCGAGGTAAAGGGTGTTTTCTAAATCACGGGACATAAATCGCTCCTGTCGGGTCCGGTTCCTGCCCGGACATTAAATGTTAGTCAGTCGTGTTGTTCTTGATAAGCTTCACACGCTCGATAATCTTCTTCGCTGTCGTTGCCGAGACAAACTTCGTAATATCGCCGTTCAGTAAGGCAATTTCCTTCACCAGGCTGGAGGCAATGAACTGATGCTGGTCAGAGGCCATCAGGAAAACGGTCTCGATCTCGGAATTGAGGCGGCGGTTCATGCCGACCATCTGGAATTCATATTCAAAGTCCGACACCGCGCGCAATCCGCGAATGATGATGGCCGCACCCACCTGCTCCGCGAAATGCATGAGCAGATTGTTGAAGGGCTTTACCTGGAAATTGGTGCCGGGGAATTCCTCGGTCATTTTGGTCACCATCTCCACCCGTTCCTCCACCGTGAACAGGGGGTTCTTGCCGGGGTTCATGGCGACGCCGATCACCAGCGTATCTACGAGTTTGGAGGCCCGCCGGATAATGTCATAATGCCCGACCGTGATCGGATCAAATGTTCCCGGATACAGCCCTACGCGATTCTTCACCATGAATAGTCCCTTTCTTCTCTCGCTACTTCTATGCGTTAGCTTGATAATTCAGACTTGCCGTCTTAGCCGTTTTCATCGTCTCCGGCAAGGTTCTCGCCTTCCGCGCCGTCATCGTCGGATTTTTCATCGGCCAGCGCCGTCACCGAGACAACCTGTTCGTCCTTCGCGGTTTTGAACAGGGTTACGCCCTGCGTGTTCCGCCCGGCGATCCGGATATCCGTGACCGGCGTCCGGATCAGCTTTCCACCATTGGTGACCAGCATGATCTGCTCATCCTCCGTGATCGGGAAGGTCGCAACCACATCGCCGTTACGGCTGGAGGTTTCAATATTGATAATGCCCTGACCGCCGCGATTGGTGACGCGATATTCATAGGCATTCGTCCGCTTGCCATAGCCATTCTCGGTGATCGCCAGCAGAACCTCTTCCTGATTGTTTAGATCCTCATACAGCTGTGGCGTGATGCCCTCTGCATATTCCGTAACGGTCCCATCGTCATCGACCGAGCGGCGGGTTTTCAAATAGGCATCCCGTGTCTCGGTATCGACTTCCACATGGTTGAGGATCGACATGCCGATGACGCTGTCGCCCTTGGCGAGCTTCATGCCGCGAACGCCGCTGGAATCCCGGCCTTTGAACAGACGGACATCCGTCGCCCGGAAGCGAATGCATTTACCGCCCTTCGCGACCAGCAGCACATCGGAGGCCTCCGTGCAGATTTTGACGCCGATAAGCTGGTCATCATCATCCAGCTTCATGGCGATCTTGCCGTTGGCTTTGACGTTGGAGAAATCACTGAGCTGATTGCGCCGGACATTGCCCTTCGCGGTGGAGAACATCACTTCCAGCTCGGACCAGCTTTCCTCTTCCTCCGGCAGCGGCATGAGGGTGTAGATCACTTCCCCTTCCTCCAGCGGGAGGAGGTTGATGATCGCCTTGCCGAGGCTCTGCGGTGATCCGACCGGCAAGCGGTAAACCTTCAATTTGTAGACCCGGCCAAAGGACGAGAAGAACAGGACCGGTGTATGGGTATTCACAACGAAGACCTGCGTTACGAAATCCTCATCGCGGGTTTGCATCCCTGCGCGGCCCTTGCCGCCGCGTCGCTGCGGCTTGTAGGTGGAAAGCGGCACACGCTTGATATAGCCCTTGTGGCTGACCGTCAGAACCATATCCTCACGCTGGATCAGGTCCTCGATATCATGCTCGAACTCGCTTTCCTCGATCTCGGTCCGTCGCGGAACCGCATATTTTTCCTTCATTTCGAGAAGTTCGTCGCGGATAATGCCGATCAGGCGCGGACGGCTCGACAGGATATCGAGATAATCGAGAATTTTTGCGCCTAAGTCCTTAAGCTCATCCCCGATTTCATTTTGGCCGAGCGCTGTCAGCCGTTGCAGGCGCAAATCGAGAATAGCACGGGCCTGGGCTTCCGACAGGCGATAGGAGCCGTCTTCATTGATCGTATATTCCGGATCATCAACCAGCCGGATCAGGGCTTCGACAGAGCTTGCGGGCCAGTCTTTGCCCATCAGCTCGGCACGTGCCGTCGCAGGGTCAGGGGCCGCGCGGATCAGCTTGATCACCTCGTCGATATTGGCAAC
>PAKP01000047.1 GCA_002706985.1 Sneathiella sp.
ATACGGCGGCCGAAATCCTTGAAAAAGCGGAGAAAGTCGGCTGTGAGGTTCTTCTGCCCGCCGATGTCGTGCTGGCAAAGGAATTCAAGGCGGGCGCGGAAAACCGCGCTGGCAAGCTCGATAGCGTCGAGGAGGATGAAATGATCCTCGATATCGGGCCGGATACGGTGACGCTTCTGAAAGCAAGGCTCGCAATGGTCAAGACGCTGATCTGGAACGGCCCCTTCGGTGCCTTCGAGATCGAGCCGTTTGATGAGGGCACGGTCGCCGTCGCGAAAGAGGCCGAGAAACTGACAAAATCCGGCGAGCTGATTTCTGTTGCCGGTGGCGGCGACACGGTCTCGGCGCTGGCGAAAGCCGGGGTTACCGAGGGCTTCACCTATATCTCAACGGCGGGCGGTGCCTTCCTTGAATGGATGGAAGGCAAGACATTGCCGGGGGTTGCCGCGCTGAAGCGCTGAGCGGAATAAACTACGGGAGACGATGAAAATGGATGACATGGATCTTGAAGATATTGCAAAGGCGCTGGTCGCACCGAGCAAGGGCATTCTTGCCGCCGATGAAAGCACCGGCACGATCAAGAAGCGTCTGGAGACCATCAACACCCCGAGCACCGAAGACACCCGCCGCGACTATCGCGAACTGCTGCTCTCGAGCGAAGGCGCAGGCGATTATATCAGCGGCGTCATCCTCTATGATGAAACCATCCGCCAACAGGCGAAGAACGGCACCCCGCTGACCGAACTGATCAAGGCGCAGGGCATCATCCCCGGGATCAAGGTCGATACGGGCGCGAAGCATCTCGCCTTCTCCGAAGGGGAGCTGGTGACCGAAGGGCTTGATGGCCTGCGCGACCGGCTCAATGAATATCACAAGCTCGGCGCTCGCTTCGCCAAATGGCGCGCCGTCATCTCCATCGGCGACGGCGCCCCCAGCCAGTATTGCATCGACACCAACGCCCATGCCCTCGCCCGCTACGCGGCGCTGTGTCAGGAAGCGGGCCTTGTCCCGATTGTCGAGCCGGAAGTGCTGATGGATGGGGACCACAATATCGATGAATGCTACGCGGTCACGGAAACGACGCTAAAAACCGTCTTTGACGAGCTCTACAAGCAACGCGTCGTGCTGGAGCAGATGCTGCTGAAACCCAATATGGTCGTTTCGGGCAAGGACTGCCCCGAACAGGCGGGCATCGACGAAGTTGCCACCAAGACCCTCTATTGTTTTGAGCAGACGGTCCCCGCCGCCGTGCCGGGCATCGTCTTCCTCTCCGGCGGCCAGAGCGAGCAGCAGGCGACGGAACATCTCAACGCCATGAACCAGATGGGCAGCTATCCGTGGGAAATCAGCTATTCCTTCGGCCGTGCGCTGCAGGCCTCCGCGCTCAGCGCCTGGCAGGGCAAGCCGGAGAATATCGAGGCGGCGCAGAAAGCCTTCCTCCACCGCGCCAAACTCACCAGCGCCGCGCGCGACGGTGAGTATAACGCGGATATGGAATAGACATAATATGGGGACAAAGCCTGAAGAAGAACGGGAGCGTCCCCGTCTCTACCTGATATCACCGGCAACCATTGAACTTGATCACTTCGAGGCCGCGTTCCGCGATGCGCTGGCGGGCGGCGATGTCGCCTGTTTCCAGCTGCGCCTGAAAGACCGTCCGAAAGAAGAAATTATCGCTGCGGCCAAGCGTCTTTTCCCGATTGCCAAGGCGGCGAATGTCGCCTTCCTTCTCAATGACGATGTCGATCTCGCCAAGGAACTCAGTGTCGATGGCGTGCATGTCGGCGCCGAGGATATGCCTTACAAAGAGGCCCGCGCGCTGCTTGGGCCCGAGGCGATTATCGGCGTCACCTGCAAGAATTCCCGCCATCTCGCGATGGAAGGCGGTGAGATGGGGGCGGATTATGTGGCCTTCGGCGCCTTCTTCCCCTCCTCCACCAAGGCCAATACGACCAAGGCCGACCCGGAGATTCTGGAATGGTGGGCCAATACAACGACGGTGCCCTCCGTCGCTATCGGCGGCATCACCGTCGAGAATGCGGAGACGATCTTGCGAAGCGGCGCCGATTTCCTCGCCGTCGGTAACGGCGTCTGGGGCTACAAGGACGGCCCGAAAGAGGCCGTCGCCGCCTTTAATCGCGTGATTGATAAGGTCATGACAACCTGATAGGTTCCGGCCAGATTTTTTTGACAGAAGCGAAGATGAACCATGAAAATTAACGGAAATGCCATTCGGCCCGGCAACGTCGTCGAACATAAGGGCGGCCTCTGGGTCGCCGTCAAGATCCAGCATACGCAGCCGGGCAAGGGCGGCGCCTATCTTCAGGTCGAGCTGAAGAATCTCAGGGACGGAAGCAAGCTGAACGAGCGTTTCCGCTCTTCTGAGTCCGTGGAACGGGTCCGCCTTGAACAGAAGCCGCACCAGTTCCTCTATGAGGACGGGGAGCTGCTCACCTTCATGGATACCAGCAATTATGAGCAGGTCTCCATCGCGAAAGACATGGTCGGCGAGCGCGCCGCCTTTCTGCAGGACGGCATGGATGTGGAAATCGAGTTTCACGAAGACAGCCCGCTGACCGTGATCCTGCCCGAACAGGTCGTGCTGGAAATCACCGATACCGAACCGACGGTGAAGGGACAGACGGCCGCCTCCTCCTATAAACCGGCGATCCTGGAAAACGGGATACGGGTCATGGTGCCGCCTTTCTGCGGCAGCGGCGAGAAAATCGTTGTCAACACGGAAACATCCGAGTATCTCAAGCGGGCGGACTAGAACCCGTCTGAATCCCCGTTTCCTGATCGAGAGAAAAGCAGCACACCATGGCGCGAAAATCTGCCGACATCAATGCAATGGAACTGTCCGCCCGCAAGGCGGCCCGCAAGCTCCTGCGCGATTTCAACGAAGTTGAGCATTTGCAGGTCTCCCGCAAGGGACCGGCGGATTTCGTCACGCAAGCCGACCTCACCTGCGAGGCGACGCTGCGCGAAGAGCTTTCCCGACTGCGTCCCGAATATGGCTTTATCACTGAGGAAGGCGAGAATGTCCCCGCGAAGGATGGAGAGCATTACTGGGTCATCGACCCTCTCGACGGGACGACGAACTTCCTCCATGGTCTGCCCCATTTCGCGATTTCCATCGCCATCAAGACGGGCAAGGAAATCACGGCGGGGCTGGTGCTCGACCCGGTCAAGGACGAGATGTTCTGGGCGGAAAAAGGCGGTGGCGCCTATGTCAATACCCGCCGTCTGCGCGTCTCCAGCCGGACCCGCATGGCCGACAGCATTTTCGCGACCGGCATTCCCTTCATGGGCAAGAAGGACCATGGCCGGTTCCTGAAAGAGCTGGAACGGATCATGGAGGTCTCCGCCGGGGTGCGCCGCTACGGCGCCGCGTCGCTCGATCTCTGCTACGTCGCCGCCGCCCGCTATGACGGCTTCTGGGAGCGCGATCTGCAGGAATGGGATATCGCCGCGGGCATCATTATCGCCCGTGAGGCGGGTGCCCTCGTCTCGCAAATCGACGGCGGCGAGAAAATGCTCGAAAAGGGCGATATCCTGGCCAGCAATCCCGGCGTCAACAGCGCCATGATGGAAATTTTTCGCGAGCTCCGGCTCGGTCGATAGCTCATTTAAATCAAAGACTTGTAATTGGCGTCGGGTTCTCTATTCTGTAGGCAAACCTATCAACAATAACAAGTCAGGATCAACGTGACATGCGTGCTATCATCATCCATGAATTCGGCCATTACAAAGACGTTGCGAAGCTCGAAACCCTTCCCGTTCCGGAACCCGGCCCCGGTGAGGTCGTCGTCCGCAACAAGGCGGCCGGGGTCAGCTTCGCCGCCACCCTCAATATCGCCGGAACTTATCAGCGCAAGGCGCCCCTTCCCTACATCCCCTCGACGGAAGCTGCCGGTATCGTCCATGCGGTTGGCGAGAATGTAAGCCGCGTTGCCGTCGGTGATCATGTCATGTGCAGCGTCAATCACGGCGGCGCGGCCGGGTTCTGCTGTATCGAGGATGTCGCCTGCCTGAAAATACCGAAGGATATGGATTTCGCCGTCGGCTCGGCGATCATCACTTCCTATAACACCTCCTACGGAGCACTGGTGCGCCGGGCCAAACTGCAAAGCGGCGAGACATTGCTGGTTCATGGCGCCGCCGGGGCCGTCGGCATGGCCGCGGTCGAGATCGGCAAGGCCCTTGGCGCGACGGTGATTGCCGTTGCCGGTGGGGAAAAGCATTGCGAGACGGCCCGCCGTCACGGCGCCGATTATGTCATCGATCACCGGCAGGAAGACTTTCGCGAGCGGGTGATGAAATTCACCGACGGTCGCGGCGTCGATGTCGTCTATGACAGCATCGGCGGCGATGTGACTATCCAGTCCATCCGCTCCCTCGCCTGGGAAGGGCGGCTGCTGACCATCGGCTATGCCTGCGGCACGATCCCGAATATCGCGGCCAATACGCTGCTGCTGAAAAACGCATCTGCGATGGGCTTCAACCTCGGCCATTTCTTCGGCTGGTCACCGGGCGGCAACCGGCGGGAGCATATCGATGCCCTCGATGAGATGGCGGCCGGTGTCCTCGATCTTTATGCGAAGGGACAAGTCAGGCCCGAGATCGGCGCCCGCTTCCCGCTGCATCGCTTCGTGGATGCCCTGGATGCGGTCGTCAACCGCGAGGTGGACGGAAAATGTGTTGTCGAGATGAGTGAAGAAGATTATTAATTTCTAATGCGCGTTTATTCGTCTGCCGATTAGGAAGTTCTGTGTATCTTGTAAACCTGATTAAAGCCATCTTCACCTGGGAAAATATATTCCGCTGCGTTGTCTTTGCCTGCATTCCAGCGGGATTGTTCTACATCATTTCCGTGCTTGTCATGAAAACGGCAGGCTTTGATCTTATCCAGATATTGAGGGACCCAGCGCAACAGACGGAAACATCGAGCTTTCTCGGCTTCCTGTCCAATATCGGCAACTGGGTCTGGGTATCCTCGGCGGCAATTTGCTTGTTCAGCGCAATAAATGTCGGTTCACCGGGGACTGCCCGCCGTCGGGAGCTGGCCCTGATGGTCGGTGTCCTCTCGCTGGCGCTTGGTATCGATGATTTCTTCCTGATCCATGACCGGTTCATTCATGAATATATCTTGTACGGCGCCTATGCGGTTCTGGCGCTAGCGCTGATGGCGCGCCATTACAGGCAGATCGTCGAGATTGACGGATTTTCCTTCCTGCTGGCGGGCGGTTTTCTGGCCTTGTCGATCTTCACGGACCTCATCCAGGAAAGCATACCGGTCCGCTATGGCATCAGCCAGCTTGCCGAAGAGGGCTTCAAGTTTCTGGGGGCGACCACCTGGCTCTATTTCAGTGTCCGAATGGGCCTCAGTTTCCAGCCGTTCCTGACCCGGAAGGCCTGACGGGGCGTCGCCCCTTATTTCTGTTTCAGCCGGACGGCGGTTCCAAAGGCGAGGATCTCGGCGGAACCGGCCATCACCATCGAGGTGGTGAAGCGCATCCCGACGATGGCATCCGCGCCCTTCAACCGGGCGTCCGAGATCATGCGATCCGTCGCCTGCTCGCGCGCCTCCGCCATCAGCTTGGTATATTCCGAAACCTCCCCACCCACCAGATTGCGCAGGGCGGCGATGATATCCGTGCCGATATGCTTGGCGCGAATGACATTTCCGCGCACAAGGCCGATCACCTCGGTAATCTCATGGCCCTTGATCTCATCGGTGGTCGTTACAATGATGTCCGCTCTCATTTGTCGACATTCTCCTCGTAATATCTGTCTTCGGCATTGGTCTTGTGCTGCCACAGCACCCGGAACAGCAGGAAGCCGAGCGCGCCCAGCACAATCAGAAGGACGAGGCCGAACGGAAAGGGGGCCATCGCCCCTGCGAAAATCAGGAACAAAAGATAGATTCCGCCCCCGAAAATCACCAGCATCAGGGCTATTGTATCAAGCTTCATCGTTACCACTCTCCTTCAGCCGGGACATGATTGCCGCCCGCTTTCAGCTTATGGAAATAGGACAATATCGCCAAATACTTTCATAAAACTAAACGATTGTAGCCGTGCACCGGCTAAGTTATTGTGCTATGCAATCGCCTGTCTGCCCAAAAGTTGACATTTTCCGGGATCAGGTTCGGATAACGGGCAGCAATGCACGCAGGATGGAAACGCCATGGTAACGCAGTCACGCAAGGGAGGGAGCCGATGAAAAAATCACGGGCAACGGCCTGTCCCCTGACCCTGCTCGCGCCCTACGCGCTGGCCCTTCCGCTGGTAATCGCAACCATTCCCCTCGCTCTGGCCGATACGGGCAATGCCACCCGACCGCTGGTCGAGGTGAATATGACGGTACTGCAAACGGCAGGATCAAACGGCCGCGCGCCGACCCGGATCATCGATGGCAATACGGTGATCACCTTAACGCCGCCGTCACTGCGCCCGAAAAAGCCGGACCCGGCGCCCGAGAAGATCGTCACCCCGCTGACCAAACCCTCCCTCACCCTGCCGGAGACCGAGGTGGCCGAGACGCCGCCCGTTCCGGTGCCGCCGATCAATCCGTCGAAGCTCCCCGCTGCGACGGAAGACGCGAAATTCGAGGATGTCTCGACCCCTGTCGTCAAGATGGACACCGCGCCAATCCCGACACCCGAGATTGTCGAGGAGATGAAATCGGACGTCGCGGAAGAAGCTGCGGAAAAAGTAACCGAAAGCGCCGAAGCACCCCCGACCCCCGCGACGACAGAGACTGCGGAGGCTGATGCTACCGCGGAAACAGAAACCGCCGTTCAATCGGAAGAGGAAGCGGCGAAGGAAATCCAGCTGGCCGCGATCACCCCTGACGCCGGTCCACCCGCCAGCAAGGCACTTGCCGAAGCAACGGATGAGCAGAATAACCTCACCCGCATCCTCTTCGCCGAGGGGGAGATGGAACTGCCGGACGCGGCACAGGCCAGCCTGCAATCCATTGCCGATCAGGTCATCAACGGGGAGCGGCAGAATGTCCAGCTTCTCGCCTATGGCAGCGGCAGTAATGTTAGCGCTGCGCGGCGTCTTTCCCTCAGCCGGGCGCTGGCGGTGCGTTCTAAACTGATGACCCTCGGCGTCGACAACAAGAAAATTGAAGTCCGGGCCCTTGGCGAGCCGGAAGGCGACGGCCCGGCGGATCGCGTTGACCTCCTTTTGATTACACGGTGACCATGACAACATATTCGAATGTCGAAACCCATAACCTGGCGGGCACACCCAATATCAAGAAACCGCGCCGTTACCTCATCCGGATGGCCATCTTTATCGCCATCGCCATCGCTATAACCGCCTTCCTCTATCCGCAGATACAGACGGCCTTTTTCGCCAATCCGCTGTTGAACGGCCTGATTATCCTGGTCCTGATTTTCGGCATCCTGTTTATCTTCCGACAGGTCTTCATGCTCTCGGGCGAGGTGAACTGGACGCAAAGCCTGCGCCGGCTGGAATCGACCCAGCCCACCGCCCGGCCGCCGCGCCTACTGGCGCCGCTCGCGACCATTATCCATGACAGCAAGGGCCCTGTCCGGCTGAGCGCCATGACAATGAACACCCTGCTCGATAGCGTCAGCGCCCGCCTTGATGAAGGGCGGGATATCTCCCGCTACCTGATCAACGTACTGGTCTTTCTCGGCCTGCTCGGCACCTTCTGGGGATTGCTAGAGACGGTCGATTCCGTCGGCGGCGCTATCTCGACCCTCAATGTCGGCGGTGGTGGCGATTTCGCCCGCATCTTCGATGAACTCAAGCTCGGCCTTGAAAAGCCGCTGTCGGGCATGGCCGTGGCCTTCTCCTCCTCCCTCTTCGGTCTGTCGGGCTCCCTCATCCTCGGCTTTCTCGATATGCAGGCGGGACAGGCGCAGAACCGCTTTTACACCGATCTGGAAGAGTGGCTGACCTCCATCACCCGCTTCACCAGCTCCGGTTCGGCGATTGCCACCGATGGCGACCAGAGCATCCCCGCCTATGTCCATGCCCTGCTGGAGCAGACGGGCGAGAGCCTCAACAACCTACAACGCACCCTCGCGCGCAATGAGGACAAGCGCGGATCGGCGGAGAATTCCCTGATCAGCCTGAGCGAGCGCCTCGCGGCGCTGACCGACCAGATGCGCACGGAGCAGGATCTGATGGTCCGGCTTGCGGAGAACCAGACGGAACTGAAACCGGTGCTGGAACGGATTGCGAAATCCGGAGAGACTGCCGGCCTCGATCAGGCAAGCCGCAACCATCTTCGGAACCTGGATGTGCATATGGTCCGCCTGCTGGAAGAAAGCGCCGATGGCCGCGACCATGTGGTTCAGGAAATCCGCAGCGATATCAAGCTGTTGACCCGCACAATTGCCGCAATCGCGGAAGAAAGCCGCCGTGGGTGAGTTAATGCCCTGTGCCCGGAACGGAGTAAGTTATGGCTCGTAGACGCCGCGGACAACGCGCCCCATACGAGATTTGGCCCGGTTTTGTCGACGCGCTGACGACGCTGCTGCTGGTGATCATCTTCCTTCTGGTGGTGTTCGTGCTGGCGCAGTTCTTCCTCTCGCAGGCCCTGTCGGGACGCGACGCCGCGCTTGAAAAGCTGAACCAGCAGGTCAATGAGCTCGCCGATCTTCTGGCGATTGAGCGGCGGACCAGCGCCAATCTGGAAAACCAGATCAGCCAGCTCACCATCGATATGACCCGGCTTGAGGAAGAACGCGACAGCGTCATCATCCAGCTCGATACCCTGACCAGCCGCGCCCTCTCCGCCGAAGAGGACCGCGATCGGCTGACGGTTCTGCTCCGTGAGGAGAAAGAGAAAACCGCCGAGATGGAGGAGAGGCTCAGCGCCAGCGAGCAAAAACTCGATATCAGCGAGGAGAGCCTGAAAGCCAGCCTTGCCGAGCTTGAAAGCCTGCGGCGCGATATCGCCACACTGGAGGAAACCCGGAAAAACCTTGAGGAGGAAGTCGGCAAGCTCGCCGCCACCATCGAGGATAAGGACAGCGAAATCGGCAATCTCCGTGATCGCAGCAAGGAGCTGGAAGCGCGCATCGCCGACGAGCAGGAACGCACCAACCTCGCCCAAGAGGAGATCGAGGCACGGGAAATCCGCCTCGCCGAGTTGCAGACCCTCTATCTTCAGACCCAGGACAAGCTGGATGAGGAAGAAGATCTTTCCGCCGCAGCGCGCGCTCAGGTGGCCGCGCTCAATACCCAGATCAATGCGCTTCGCAGCGAGCTGGCCAAGCTGAACCAGCTGTTGGACGCGAGCGAGGCCAAGGATGCCGAGCAGGAAGCCCAGATCGCCGATCTTGGCAAGCGGCTCAATCAGGCGCTCGCCGCCAAGGTGCAGGAACTGCAGCAATACCGGTCCGAGTTTTTCGGCAAGCTGCGCGAAGTGCTCCGCAACCGTCCCGGGATCAGCGTTGTCGGCGACCGCTTTGTCTTCCAGTCGGAAGTCCTGTTCGATGCGGGCAGCGCGGAACTCGGCCCCGACGGCAAGCAGGACATGGCGAAATTCGCCGAAACCCTGCTTGAGATCGCCCGCGATATTCCAACCGATATCGACTGGATCCTGCGTGTCGACGGCCATACGGACAAGCAGCCGATCAGCACGGCCCGCTTCCCCTCCAACTGGGAGCTGTCCACCGCCCGCGCCGTCTCGGTCACGAAATTCCTGATCAGTCAGGGCGTCCCGCCGAACCGGCTCGCCGCGACCGGCTTTGGCGAATTCCAGCCCATTGATTCCCGCGATGATGAAATCGGGTATCTCCGCAACCGGCGGATCGAGCTGAAACTGACGGAGCGCTAAGTGGCGGGCACAGGCCGGAACATTCTTGTCATCAAGCATGGCGCCATGGGAGATGTGATCCTCGCGCAGGGTCCGTTTCAGGCCATCCGCGCCCATCATGGCGATGCGCGCATCGTCCTGTTGACCACGCGCCCCTTCGCCGCCTTCCTTGAAAAGTCCGGGCTGTTCGATGAGGTGTGGATCGACGAGCGCCCGAAGCTGTGGCAGCTGTCCAAGCTCATCCCGCTGATCCGCAAGCTGCGCCGGGGCCGTTTCGACCGGGTTTATGATTTGCAGACCTCGACCCGGACCAACAGCTATTTCCGCTTTTTCCCGCGCCGCCGAAAGCCTGAATGGTGCGGCATCGCGAAAGGCAGCTCTCACCCCCATGACAGCCCGATGCGCACCAAGATCCATACGATCGAACGCCATATCGACCAGTTGAAGGTCGCCGGGATCGAGACCGTGCCGCCGGTCGATTTCAGCTGGGCGATGACCGACATTTCGCGCTTCGAGCTGCCTTCGAGATATGCGCTGCTGGTGCCGGGCGGCTCGGCCCACCGGCCCGAAAAACGCTGGCCCGCCGCCCGCTTTGCCGAGCTCGCGGTTTATCTCGAGGGCAAGGGCACTACGCCGGTGCTGGTCGGCGGCAAAGCGGAGGCCGAGGCGATCACGACAATTCTTGACCATTGCCCGGCGGCCATCGACCTCTCCTCCAAGACCGAGTTTGGCGATATCGCGACGCTCGGCGCGAGGGCGACGCTCGCGGTCGGGAACGACACCGGGCCGCTGCATCTGATCTCCGCCGTCGGCTGCAAAACGGTGGTGCTGTTCTCAAAGGCGTCCGATCCGCATATGTCGCGCCCGCGCGGGCAGGATGTCACTGTGCTGCGCGAAGATGATCTCACCGACCTGCCACTCGCCGCCGTGGTCGGCAGTCTGGGACTGGACGAATGAGCGATGGGGCGGCGGGCACCGTTCTCTGGTGGGGCCGTTTCGATCCCGATTACTCCCGCAACCGCATCCTCCGTCAGACGCTTCTCCGGCTAGGCTGGAAAATCAAGGATTTCCGCCCAAAGATCAGCCCGCTTGGCCATCTCGAGGCGACCCTCAAGGGCGTGAAGAAGCCCGACCTGCTCTGGCTCCCCGCCTTTCGTCAGCGCGACATGGCGGCGGCCGCGAAATGGGCGGCGCGGCGCGGCGTGCCAATCCTTTTCGATCCGATGATCTCCTCCTATGACAAGCAGGTGTTCGAGCGGCGGAAGTTCCCGGAGCAGAGTGCCCCTGCCCGAAGCCTGCTGGCGCGGGAACGGAAGATTTTCGCTGCCGCCGATCTCGTCCTTGCCGATACGGAGGGACATGCCGCCTTCTTCCGGGAGACGCTGAATAGGCCCGCCGACAAAGTCCGGGTGGTCGCCCTCGGGGCGGAGGAAGGGCTGTTCACCCCTGCGCCAATGGCCGAAAAATCGCCGGATGCGCCGCTGGAGGTTTTGTTCTTCGGCAGTTTCATCGGCCTGCAGGGGCCCGAAATCATTATCGAGGCGGCGAAACGCTGCCGGGCCGAGGTGCGCTGGACAATGCTCGGCGACGGCCCGCTGAAAGAAGCGTGCGAGGCTGCGGCGGCGGGACATCCCGCTATCCGCTTCGAAGGGTATCTTCCCTATGACCAGCTCCCGGCGCGCATTCACGCGGCCGATATCCTGCTGGGTGTGTTCGGCGTGAGCGCCAAGGCGGAACGGGTTATCCCCAACAAGGTCTATCAGGCGCTGGCCTGCGGTCGCCCGGTCATCCCCCGCCGTTCGACCGCCTATCCGGGTGGCGAGACCAAAGGCCTTCTGCAGATACCAGAAGGCGACCCAGATACGCTGGCAGAGACTGTGGCGGGGCTTGCCGGAAATCGCCACGACCTACCAGCGCGCGGCCATGCGGCGGAGAAATACTATGCGGAGAATTTCAGCAAGGACACGATCCACGCCCAGCTGGAAGAGGCACTGGCGCTGGTCTTACGCCGATAGGGCGTCGCGCCCGGTATCGAACTGCAGCTTCGCCAGCTTGGCGTAGAGCCCGCCTTCCTTCATCAGCTCGTCATGGGTCCCCTGGGTCACGATCCGGCCATGCTCCAGCACGATGATCCGGTCGGCATTCAGCACCGTTGCCAGCCGATGGGCAATCACCAGCGTCGTGCGGTTCTGCATCAGATGCTCAAGCGCAATCTGCACCATCCGCTCGCTTTCCGCATCGAGGGCGGAGGTCGCCTCATCGAGCAGCAGGATATCCGGATCGCGCAGGATGGCGCGGGCAATGGCGATGCGCTGTTTCTGGCCGCCGGACAGCTTGACCCCGCGCTCGCCGAACTCGGTATGGAACCCCTCGGGCATAGCCTCGATAAACTCTGTCGCGACGGCGGCATCGGCGGCGGCGCGCACTTCCGCATCGCTCGCCTCCGGTCGGCCATAGCGGATATTCTCCATGGCGGTATCGGCGAAGATCACCGCATCCTGCGGCACCAGCCCCATCAGCGCCCGCAACCGCGTCGGATCGACATCGGCGATATTGACGCCATCGATGGTGATCTTGCCGGACTGCGGATCGTAGAAACGCAGGAGAAGCTGGAACATCGTGGTCTTGCCGGCCCCGCTCGGCCCGACCAGCGCGATCGTCTCGCCCTTGGCAACCTCAAGGTCGATACCATTGAGCGCCGCCGTATCCGGGCGGGAGGGATAATGGAAGCTGACCGCATCGAACTTGATATTGCGCGTCACGCTGTCGCCGATGGGCAGCGGGTTCTCGGCGACCTTCACCGTCGGCACCTCCGCGAGGATTTCGAGGAGCCGCTCCGATGCGCCCGCCGCGCGCTGCAGGTCGCCCCAGACCTCGCTCAGCGATCCCATGGACCCGGCGACCACCACCGCATAGAAGACGAAGGAGGCAAGCGTCCCCGCCGACATGCTGCCGTCGACAACCGCCGTCGCTCCGCTCCAGAGCACGAAATCAATGGCGCCGAAAATGAGCAGGATCACCAGCGCCGTCAGCCAGGCGCGCGCCTGTATCCGCTTGATGGCGATGCGGAAGCTGAGTTCCACCGCCTCGCCGAACTGCACGCGGTCATGGGCCTCATGGGTATAGGCCTGCGATGTCTGGATCGCCCGTAACGTCTCGTCGGCGCGGGCGCTGACGGCGGCGATGCTGTCCTGGTTGGTCCGGCTCAGCTTGCGCACCATGCGGCCGAATACAATAATCGGCACCAGCACAAAGGGCACTACGATCAGCACCATTCCGGCAAGCGCCGGGCTGGTATAGATGAGCAGCGCGAGGCCGCCCAGAAACAGCAGGAAGTTTCGGAGCGCCACCGAAATGGAAGAGCCGATCACCGTCTGGATCAGGGTCGTATCCGTCGTCAGGCGGGAGAGCACCTCCCCCGTCCGGGTAATCTCGAAAAAGGCGGGGTTGAGGGTGAGCACATGATTGAAGACGGCCTTGCGAATGTCGGAGATCACCCGCTCCCCGATCCAGGAGACGAGGTAGTATCGCCCGAAGGTCGCGAAGGCGAGCACGGCGACAACGCCCATCAGCCCGATGAAATAAGGCTCCAGGCTGGTTGAGCCCGCGGAAAAGCCCTTGTCCAGCAGCAGCCGGATCGCCTGCCCGATCATCAGGGTGGCCCCGGCGGCGAAAATCAGGGCGATCAGCGCGCCGACGACGCGCCAGCGATAGGGCGCAACGAATCGCGACAGCTGCCACAGCCGCGTTACCACTTTTTTCGATTTTTTTGCCTGTTCCGCGGTGCGGTCCGTCTCGCCTAAATCAGTCACGCATTTCGTCCGATCGAGTCATACTTTGTGCTCTAGGGTGTAAAGGTCACGGCCAGGAATGCAAGAAAAAATGCCAAAAATCACATCTTTGCTTGCCATCGGCCCAAAGCTTTAATATAAGGCGCGCTGAACAGATTTTAGCGTCCCCAAAAGGGTGAGCCGACATGAAAAAAGATATACATCCCGATTACCACACGATCACCGTCGAAATGACCGATGGATCGACATTCGAAACCCGTTCGACATACGGCAAGGAAGGGGACACCCTGAAGCTGGATATCGACGTCAAGACCCATCCGGCCTGGACCGGTGGCGCGCAGCACATGCGTGATGACGGACGTGTTGCCAAGTTCAACAAGCGTTTCGCGAACTTCGGCATCAAATCAAGCTGATAAGCAGCTAAGGCCTTTACGGGTTATCGGATCAGGCGCCTCACCCGGCGCCTTTTTCTTTGCTTGCGGCTGGATGCGCCGTTACGAATTGGCGCGGCGGTATGCCTCCTGCCCCTGCTGATCAAGGCGGAGAAGCCGCTGATACAGCCGCTCGCTCCGCTCCAGCAGCGATTGCAGCCCTTCGGGCAATATCGCCGGATCACACACCGGTTCCTCGGGCAGGCAAATCTCCAGATGCTGAAGGTGGCATTCCTCTTTTTGTGCTTCGGCAGCAGTGATTTCCTCTGCCTGCAACGCACGCTGATAGAGCAGCCAGGCCATGCCTTCGGTCAGCCGTGTCGTCAGCCGCAGCGATTCTGCCGCATAGCCGAAATTCGCCTCCACCGGCAGATGGCGCACATCCTCCTTGCCGCGACCGGCAAGATAGGTACGCGCCTCCCGCACGAGGTCCAGCGCCTCGTCATAGGTCCGTGTGAAAAAGATGGTTTCAGACCCGGCAACTGCCCGGCCGTTATCACTCGCGCTCATCGACTACCCTTTGCCACCCCGCCTTGAGTGGAACTCCCTTGTACAACTGAAAGAAAATTAGCCTTCAAAAGTTAATTTTCCATCTTTGACCCTCTTGAATCTGTCGGAAAATGCCACATATATGGGGCATCAGGCGCCGATTAAGGGCTTGAAAACAAGGGTTTGGCCCATTTTGGGGAACCCGCAGATATATTGCTTCATAGGAGAATATAAAATGCGTACATATGACTTTTCACCTCTCTTGCGTTCCACGGTCGGTTTCGACCGCATTGAGCAACTTTTCCGCGGCCTTGAGCGGGCTTCTGCCGAGAACAGCTACCCGCCCTACAACATTGTTCGCAAAGATGCCGATAACTATCGCATCACCATGGCGGTTGCCGGGTTCGAGGAAGACCAGATCGAGATTGTCGCCACCCAGAATTCGCTGAAGGTGACCGGCAAGTCGGTCGAGGAAAAAGACGCGACAGAAGGCCAGCAGTATCTGCACCGCGGCCTTGCGTCCCGCTCGTTCGTGCAGAATTTTGAACTTGCCGAGACGATCAAGGTTGTCGGCGCGGCCATGGAAAACGGCCTGCTGCATATTGACCTCGTTCGTGAAATCCCGGAGGAGCACAAACCCCGGACGATCGAGATCAACAAAGACAAGCTTATCGAAAACAAAGCTGCCTAACCCCGTCCCCCTCTAGACGGAAGATAGCCCGCCCCACCCGGCGGGCTATTTTTTTTGCTCACTCCGCCGCCACCTCATGGATTCGATGCGCTTCCTCGGCGAGGCGTTTCAGCGTCACCCGGTCCGTTTTTCCGGATGCATTAAACGGCATCTCGCTGAGAAAGACGATTTCCTCCGGCGCCTTGTAGCCGACCTTCGTCCTCGCAAAGGCAATCAGCTCCGCCGCCGTCGGCGCTGTCTCGCCGGGCTCCAGGGTGACATAGGCCACGACGTTCTCTCCATGAACCAGATCATGAATGCCGACGACCCCGGCTTGCCGGACCGCTGCATGATCCTGCAATGCCTCCTCCACCTCCTGCGGGCAGATATTCGATCCATCATGCACGATGATCTGCTTCTTTCGGCCGCAAAACCAGAAAAAGCCGTTCGCATCCCGCTTCACGACGTCGCCCGTATCGAACCAGCCGTCCTGATCATAAGCCTCATTCGTTGCCGCCTCATTCTCCCAATAGCCCACCGTCGTGCAGTTTGCCCGCACCCAGAGGCGGTCCGGCACATCATCTGGCACCTCCTTGCCGTCATCATCGCGGACAGCGGCCTCAAATCCTTTCGCCACCGTGCCTATGGATCCGAGATGGTCGAGCGTCTTATCGCGGTTGTAATGCGACATCCCGATCTCGGTCATGCCATAAAGTTCCGAGGCAATGATGCCTGCCTTCTTTATGAATTCCTGTTCCAGCACGCCGGATATTTTATCGCCCCCCGCAATGCACAGCCGAAGGGATGAAAAATCATCATGTGTGCCATGCCGATCCCTGACGAGTTCAAACAGAGCCGCCGAAATCATGCAGAGAATCGTCGGTTTGAACTCCCGAAGGATAGGCAGTATTTCATCCCCGTCGAAAGACCGTGCGACAATCAGGCGGGCGCCTCTTAACAGCAACGACAGGGAAAACACAAAGCCCCCGACATGGGAAACGGATGAGCCCGGCAGCAGGACATCCTCTTCCCTGATCTCCAGAGTGTCGATAAAATGGCGGCACATCCAGCCCATGGTGTTAAGAGTATGCGTCACCCCCTTGGGCTTGCCCGTGCTGCCCGAGGTAAAGAAGATCATATGCGGCGCATCGGGATCGGGAACCGGTAGCTCAATATCCGGATGCTCCGCCTTCAGCATGTCTTCAAGACAGGGGCTGCCCGCCGTCTCGGCGTTATAGCTAATCGTTCCGAGAGGAAGTTTTGCCACAAGTTCTGTTTCGGCAAGGTCTTCCGCCCGCTCTGCATGGGAGACAAGGACAACCGCCCCGCTCAGCCGCAGCGCATGATCGATTTCCGGCGCCATATAGCGATAGTTGAGTGGCGTCACGACCAGTCCGGCCTTGATGCAGGCGAGATAGTGAACGATCAGTTCCCACCGGTTCGGCATCAGCGACGCGATCCGGTCTCCCGGTTTCAGCCCATGGGCCAGATAGCTTCGGGCCAGACGGAGGCTCATCTCCTCAAGTTCGCGCCAGGTCAGTTTGGCGCGTCGGGAGACGAGCGCAATATCATCGGGGCCCTTTTGCAGCCCCGCCGCCAGGATATTGACCAGGTCTACCGGCTGCTCAACTGGGGTATCCACATCTTTCATTGCCTTTTCATCCCTTATGGTTCCCGTATTGCGTGTATATTAGCGGAAAAAATGTGATGTGAACAGATAGCGTGCGCAACCACGGACAAATATAGTATGGTGACAAGATCAGACTAAAAAACAGGTATTCCATTTATGTCCTCGCTTATCTCCACCAAGATTGATTTCGATAAAGACGGTATCCAGCACGGATATCTCCAGCTGCTGCACTCCGTCCATCGCTCCGCCTATGGCTTTATCCCGATCCCGATTGCCAGCCTGAAAAACGGCGACGGGCCGACGGTGCTGCTGATGGCGGGCAATCACGGCGATGAGTATGAGGGACAGGTGATTCTCTCCAACCTGATCCGCACCCTGCCGCTGGACCAAATCCGCGGGCAGCTGATTATCCTGCCGATGGCGAATTTCCCGGCGGCCGAGGCGGGCTTGCGCACCTCGCCCATCGATCAGGGCAATCTTAACCGCTCCTTCCCCGGTGTCGATACCGGCACCCCGACCCAGCAGATCGCCCATTATATCGAGCATACGCTGCTGGAACGCGCGGATTTCCTGTTCGATCTGCATTCGGGCGGCAGTTCGCTGTTCTATACGCCGACGCTGCTCTTCTCCGTTACCTCTGACGATCCGCATCTCGCCATGAAGCGTGAGATCGCGGACGCCTTCAGCCTGCCGCACACCCTCTATTTCGAACGCAGCGATGCCGGCAGCTTTTCCTCCGCCGCGGCGTTCCGCAAGGGCGTTTGCAGCATCCTGACGGAGCTGGCCGGTGGCGGCACTGTCTCCAAGGGACTGCCAAAACTGGCAGGCGATGGCCTGCTGCGCTCGCTCCATCGTATCGGCGTGATTACCAGCGCTCCGGAAGCGGCACCGTCGAAAGGCCGCGTCTTCTCGGAAGAGGCGAGCATTTTCGCGACCGAACCCGGGGTGTATGAGCCGCTTGCCGATCCCGGGGAGGATGTCGTGGAAGGCCAGCCCGCTGCCCTTATCCACCGCACCGAGACGCCGGGCCGCGAACCGATCGAGCTCTTTTTCGAGGGCAAGGGCGTCATCCTCGCCAAGCGGCAGGGGGCCCGCGTCATCCGCGGCGACTGCCTGTTCCATATCGGCCAGAATGAAGAGCTGTGATCCGGCACAAAAGGATTTAGGAACGGGCGGACTATACGCGAATGCATGACATTGTTATTGCCCTCTCGGTCAGCTTCATGGCGTTTATCTCGACCAGCATGGATAATCTGTTCCTGCTGATCACCTACACGCTGCATCCGAAATACGGGATTGCGAAAGTCCGTGCGGGCTATCTCCTGGCCGTTCTGATCATGCTCGGTATCTCGGTTGCCGTCGCACATGGGGTGCAGTTCCTGCCCGCCCATATCGTTCCCTGGATCGGCCTGATCCCCATTGCCATCGGCCTTTATGAGCTGTGGCAGCTGAGACGGGGCAGACTGGACGCCGCGGCGGAGGCGGAGGATATCGGCAGTGCCAAACGCGGCAGCGTCCTCGCCATTACCCTGATCATGATCGCCCATAGCTGGGATTCCATTGCGGTGCTGGCCCCGCTCCTTGCCGATACCCGAGCCGACCTTGACATCTGGATGGCGGCGAGCGTCGTCTGTGCCGCGCTCCTCCTCACCTTTTTTGCGCAGAAGGCCGTGGGCCATGAGAAAATCAGGACCCAGCTCACTCGCTATGCCCCGAAAATCCTGCCCTTCCTGCTGATCGCCATCGGCCTCTATATCCTGACCAACACCCCAACGGATATCACGTAAATAATCGACGCGGGACTTTATCATTTTACGCGAACCCGCTATGGTGCGAACTTTACCATTGGTTGTTTCGGAATTTATATGTTGACGTCATACCTACGCCTCGCCGTTCTCGCCTTGATTGTCTTTGTTGCCAGTGCCTGCGAACAGCGGGTGCAGCCGTTCTACAATCCGGCAAACGTGCCGGTTCCAAAGGAACTACTCGCCACGCCTCTTGAAGATATTGGTGATGCCATAAAACGAGCGGGCGACAGCCAGAAATGGAAAATGACGGACACTGGCCCCGGCGAAATAGAAGGCATCTTCAGAATACGTACCCATCAGGCGACTGTCCGAATTGAATATTCAACGATCGTCTACTCCATCACCTATGTGTCCAGCATCAACCTGCTAGATGACGGAACCGGCATTCACCGGAACTATAACAAATGGGTCCGCAACCTGGAATCCGCGATCAACAGAAATCTGAAGGATCTGGCAATATCAGAAGCCCGCGCACCTGTCTCTGAACATGATCAGGCGATGCTGGACGCCTGGAAGCGAGCGGAGAACAGCACCGATCCTCTGGTGCTGCAGGAGTTCATGGACACATACGAAAACAGTCCCTTCAACGTCCTCGCGCAAAAACGGCTCAATGAACTTGCTCAACTCAGAACCGGCGGCATCAAAAAGTTCGATCCGACCGGTCTTTGGCAGGTCACCGTCACCTATAAAGGGGGAACCGGCAATTCAAACTGGTGCGGGGGCAACCGTAAATGGAACTTCACACTTGATATGGTGCGCGGGAAAATCAGCCGGACTGTTTATGATTCCAGATCCGCGCTCAACGTCACGGGTGAGAATTCGCAAGACTATGTCTATCTTCATTTTGATTATCCAACCGGCGGCGGAAAATGGGAATGGACCGAGAGATTTACTCTCGATCGCGACGAGAAAAGACTGACGTTGACATCAGAAGGCGGAGCCCCGTCGGGTTGTACAGGCACTCTCGGCGTCCACATGAAAAAAGTTGATACGGTCGGTTCCACCTCCGGCGCTCCCGCATCAACATCCACATACAGCAGCAGATATGATCCGACTGGCAATTGGCGGGTAATCGTCAGATATGTGCGAGGAGCCGATAACCTTAACAACTGTCCCAGAAATGGCCGATGGGAGTTTGTTCTCACTCTGCCGCGCGGCAAATTTTCCAAGACCCAATGGGATGGCGACCTGCCGCTCTACATCGAGGGAGAGAATTCCGATACTTTTTTTGATCTCAATCTGAACGGTCCGCTTTATTCAGGTGAGTTCGAGTGGACTGACAGGTTTGCTATAGATAGTGACGAGGAACGGTTTGAAGCCAAGGCTGATGGCGCCTGCCCCGGAATCATGAAGCTTTATATGAAGAAGGTTGATACGGTCGGCTCCACCTCCAGCGCTCCCGCATCACTGCCCGCCCGTAGCGGTTTCGACCCGACAGGCCTTTGGCAGGTAAATGCCACCTATACTTCCTCCAGCGGGGCATCGTCCTCCTGTATTCAAAATGTGAATTGGAATTTCACGCTGGACTTTCACCGCGGCAATATTTCGAGAACTGTCTACAGCGGCAGAACGCCCCTGTATCTGAACGGAGGCAACAACCCGGACTCCGTGGACCTGACCATAAATGTTCCTGACGGGGGAACCGCGTGGAGATGGACCGAGCGTTTCGTGCTGGACGGACCGGAAAAGTTCTTTCGCGCCACCTCTCCGAGCGGCGGCGGGACTTATGGCCAATGTCACGGCGTCATCGGCATGCGCATGACAAAAATCGACTGAGCAAGCAAAGCTGACGTTACAGCTGCACCCGAACGGGCGACCGCGAGATGACGCTCAGCCGCCAACCTTATCAAACGCCGTGAACATATTGCGGATGTCGTCGCTGACGGGGGCGGTTTTGTGGGTGATCTGGTGGGTGTTGACCCAGACGATCTCGCCAGTGCAGTAGCGGGTATCTTCCCCCTTGGCGAAGATGGCGAGCTCAAAGGTAATTGAGGTGCGGCCGATCTTTGCAACCCGGCAGCCGACCTCGATCTCGGCATCGAACAGGATCGGTTTCTCATAGAGAACGAGGGATTTGACGAGGTGGAAATCCTCCCCGGTTTCCCTGACATAGCCCTGATAATCGAACCCGAGATGGCGGAAAAACTCCGTGATGGTGGTATCGAAATAGGTCAGGTAATGGGCGTTGAAAACGACGCCCTGCCCGTCAATCTCGGAATAGCGCACGCGAAAGGGATGAAAGAAGCGAAAATCCTGTCGGGCCATGGGCCGTCCTTGTTTTTATCTATTGTCCAGAATATGCGATAATGCCTGTCGCCAGTCCGGCTGGTCAATATCGAAGACGCGCTTTATTTTTCCACAATCGAGTACGGAATTCTTTGGCCGCGTCGCCGGGACCGGATACTGCTCCGTCGGGATCGGATGGAGGACGGGCGTCTCCCGCCCCTCGAAAATTGCGCAGGCGAAGCCATACCAGGTGATCGCCGGCGCGCCGCAATAATGATAGATGCCCCAGTCGGTAAAACCGTCCTTCGCGACCCGGCTTGCGATTTTCAAAAGCGCATCGGCAATATCCGCCGCCGCCGTCGGCCCACCTTTCTGATCGTCAACGATGTTCAGCTCCTTATGGGTTCCCCCAAGGCGGAGCATGGTATTGACGAAATTCTGCGCGCCGCCGAAAACCCAGGCTGTGCGGAGAATGATATGCTTGTGAGAGACAGCGGCAACGCGCGCCTCCCCCTCCGCCTTGCTCTTGCCATAGACGCTGAGCGGGCCGATCGGGTCCTCCTCAACATAAGGGCCCGGCTTGCTGCCGTCGAAGACGAAATCCGTTGAAATATGCAGAAAGGGAATATCGCCGCAGGCCGCCGCGAGATTTTCCGGGCCCATCGCATTGATGGCGAAGGCGGCCTCGACATCGTCCTCGGCCTTGTCGACCGCAGTATAGGCGGCGGCGTTGATCACCACATCGGGCGCGGCCGCCTCGATCGCAGCCTTGACGGCGGCGCGGTCGGAAATATCGAGGGCCTGCCGGTCCAGCGCAATGATCTCGGTGTCACAGGAAGGCGCAGCGGACTGGAGCGCCTGCCCCACCTGCCCGTTCGCGCCGGTCACCAGTATTTTCATCAGCCCTTGGACCCGAGACCGAGCCGTTCCTGCGTATAATCCGCCGCGACCGCCTTGACCCAGTCGAGATTGTCGAGATACCAGTCAACGGTCTTCTCAAGGCCGGTGTCGAGATTGAGGGACTGCGACCAGCCGAGTTCCGCCTCGATCTTCGAACAGTCAACGGCATAGCGGGCATCATGGCCCGGCCGGTCCGTGACATAGCGGATCAGGTCCTCATGCGGGGCCTTGTCCGGATGTTTGCGGTCCATAATCTTGCAAATGCTGCGGACCATATGGATATTCGTCTGCTCGGCCCGGCCGCCGATCATGTAGGTCTCACCGATCTTCCCGCTTCTGACCACATCCTGCAGCGCCGTCGCATGGTCCTCCACATAGAGCCAGTCGCGGATATTCTCGCCCTTGCCATAAACTGGCAGTTCCTTGCCATGCAGGCAGTTCAGGATGATCACCGGCAAAAGTTTCTCAGGGAACTGATAGGGCCCATAATTGTTCGAACAGTTGGTGACCAGCACCGGCAGGCCATAAGTGCGGTGCCAGGCCCGCGCGAGATGGTCGGAGCCCGCCTTGCTCGCGGAATAGGGGGAATTCGGATCATAGGGGCTGGTTTCGGAGAACTGCCCCTCCGCCCCGAGCTCGCCATAGACCTCGTCTGTCGAGACATGCAGGAAGCGGAAAGCGTCCTTCTCCGCCTCGTCCAGCGCGCGCCAGTACTGATAGGCGGCATCCAGCATGGTGAAGGTGCCGACCAGGTTGGTCTGGACAAAATCGGCCGGACCGTCGATTGACCGGTCGACATGGGATTCGGCCGCCAGATGATAGACCGCGCGGGGCTTGTATTTCGCAAACAGGGCGCCAATCCCGTCCCGGTCGCAGATATCGGTCTGGGAAAAATGATACCGCGGGCTGTTGCTGACCGGCTTCAGGCTCTCAAGGGAGCCGGCATAGGTCAGCTTGTCGATGATCACGACATCTTCCTTGCCCTGGTTGATCAGGTCGCGCGCAAGGGCGGATCCGATAAAGCCGGCGCCGCCTGTGACAAAAACAGTCATCTGGTTTCCTTAAAGTCAAATAATCTCGTCTGGTCCTTTAATAACGGCAAAATCTTATCTTTTTCTGAAAGAATCGCCTTATCCGCCGATACCGGCCAATTAATCTTCAAGGCCGGATCGTTCCAGAAAATGCCGCAGTCATGCTCAGGGCTGTAATAATCGGTGACCTTGTAAACGATCTCCGTATCCGGCTCCAGCGTGCAGTAGCCATGGGCGAATCCCGGTGGAACCCAGATCTGCCGCCAGTTGTCCGCCGACAGTTCCGCCGCGACGTGGCAACCGAAGGTCGGAGAACCGGCCCGAATATCCACAGCCACATCGATCATCGATCCGCGGGTCACACGGACCAGCTTGCCCTGCGCCTTCGGATCGAGCTGGTAATGCAGCCCCCTGAGGACGCCCGCCTGTGCATTGGCGGCGTGGTTGTCCTGCACGAAATCCATGACAAGGCCCAATTCTTCCAGCGTCCGGGCGTTCCAGACCTCGGAAAAGAAGCCCCGCTCATCTCCGAATTTCTTCGGGGTCAGGATCTTCACATCGGCAATTTCTGTCGCTTCTATTTGCATATTATACTCTGTCCTTCACGATGCCGCCGCCGGGCGGCGCTGGCCTACTATAGTGTCTATTTCCTGTTATAACGTAAACAGTCCGGATAGCTAACCGTATAGCGCGCCACATCGATTATGCCGTCGTCGAACATGATTTCAAGCTGGTAGAAATAGATTCCGCCGATGGTCATGGAAACCAGCTGCTGACGTTTCGTACAGCTCAGCGACAGGAGTTCTCCCTTAACGCCCTGCTGCCAGTACTTACTCCGCTCGACATTGCTCTCCAGCTCCCGGCGCAGGAACACAGACAGCATCAGCCCGTCCGCCGCAACTTCCGTCACCTCGAGATTGGGATCGATCAGTTCCGGCGGTTCCGGTCGGGCGGCGATCAGGCGAAAGGTGCCGGTCAACTGCTCCAGCAGGCGGATATCCACCCGCTCCCCGTTCGGCCAGTAGCGGACCATGTTATGCCGCCCGGTGACGGCCTCCCGGTCCACAAGCGGCATCTCGCTGGCGACGCAGAAGCCCTTGTTCATCTTCTCGCGCGCCGTCTTGTCGCTCTTGCCGCCCTTGAGAGTGATCAGGAATTCGAAGTCGAACCCCCGGTCCAGCAGATAGCGCGCCTCCGGATCGGCGCAGGCCTCGGCCCGCAACTCATCGACATAGTTGCCGATCACATTCGTGCGGAAGGCGGTCATGATCTCATCCGTCTCCAGTCGGCCCAGATAATAGTCGAAATGATCGGCGATCAGGCGCCCGTCCACAGTGCGATAGGTAAATTCCAGCTGCGGCGGCGCTGTCACCGGCGCGCCCGCCTCCGCCTTCGCAAGGTAGCGCTCCGCCACCTGCCGTTCCGCCGGATCGTCCGGCCAGCTGATCTGCTCCGCGCGCTGCATATTGCTGGCGCAGGCGGCGAGGCCGAGAGACAGGACCGGGATCAGGAGTGCTTTCATTCTGCCTCTGAAGCTTGGGGTAGGATGCACAGTATAGACGCCTCTTCCGTTTCTTCATTCATAAATTGCCGTCGCCGTCCTCACAAATAAATTAGTCCACTTTCATGAAATTACCGGGTAAGCTCGGCAAAAATAAGTTAAAGGACCACAAATGTTCAAAATTTTCTTCGCCCCCGGAACCGTCGCCCTCGCCTCGCATATCGCCCTCGCCGAGGCCGGTGCCGATTATGAGGCCATCCAGGTTGACTTCGCAAACGCGGCGCAGACGAAGCCCGAGTATCTCGCCGTCAACCCGAAGGGCCGGGTGCCCGCGCTGGTCACGGACCGGGGCATCCTGACGGAGACACCGGCGATCCTTCTCTATATCGCGCAGTCCTTTCCGGATGCGGGGCTGGCACCGCTCGATGATATCTATCGCCTCGCCGAGATGCAGTCCTTTAACAACTATCTGTGCGCCACCGTGCATGTCAATCATGCTCACCGCATGCGTGGGCTTCGCTGGGTGGAAGAGACGGAGACCGACGCCATGGAGGCGATGCAGCGCAAGGTGAAAAGCAATATGAGTGACTGCCTTCACCTGATCGAGGACAAGATGTTCGAAGGGCCGTGGGTCATGGGCGCGGACTACAGCGTCGCCGACGCCTATCTCTTCACGGTCGGGCGCTGGATGGAGAGTGACGGCCTCGCCGTTGAGGATTACCCCACCCTCGCCGACCACCGCGCCCGCATGATGGACCGAAAAGCCGTCCAGCAGGCGATGTCTGAGCAGGGGATGTAACTTCCCTTAAAGGCGCTCGACGCGGCTGATCCAGGGTTCATACCGTGCACCGAAGCTAAGAGTGATCCGGTATTCCGGCGTGCAGGAAGCGGAGGACGCGGAGGGTGCTGCAACTCCCGCCGGATTATCGCGCGCGTATATTTCCTTGAAAATACCGCGGTAATCACTGTGAATGGCGATGCTGGAGCGGGCGAGTTCCCGGAAAAAATATTCCTTCCCCTGCCCGTTTTCATGAAGGCGCACATACCCCTTCACGATCGCATGGCCAGTGCTGTCCGGATCGGGCGCCTTCAGATCGGCCACCTCGGCGGCGCTATCCGCAAAAACAAGGTCGTTCGGACCGATGATTTTCCCACTCCCCGACCAGTCTTTACGCTCTTCCGCTATCCGGGCGTGGTGTTCGTCAAAGACCGGGCCGCCCTGCTCGATCAGGAGATAAGCCGTGCGGGCCTGTTTCTGCCTTCCAAAACCCGCGGTATCCGCCATAACCTTACCATCCAGTATCGGCGGGGAGGGAATGTTCAGGGTGAAATACCGTCCCTCCTTCCTGAGATAGTGGCTGTCAGGTCCGATGAGATGGCAATCGTCGAAGGTGATTTCCCCGGTCGGCGTCCCGCTCCTGTTCCACCAGACACCGCCGAACAGCCAGGCATTGGCCAGGATCAGCACGAGGAGCGGCAGAAGAATCTTACCCCGCATTTCCCGCCTCCCGTCGGCCCATCAGCCGCAGTTTTCGCAAGACCAGGATCACCAGAACGGCCAGCAACCCGAGGACGAGGAAGAAGATATAGGCCGGCCATTTGTCCCAGAACCAGTCGAAATATTTGAATATCAGGAACAGGATGAGGAAACCGGCGGCGAGACAGGCTCCGAGCCCCCAGCCGGCGCGCACCGAAAGCGCCAGCGCGCCCGACCCGAAGACGAGCGCGACGGCGAGATAGATCCATTTCTGTATCTCTGTGCTGAACGGCAGCACGCTGTCCGGCGCCCCGATAGCAAGGGAGAGCAGCAGCAGGAAAAGGCCCACCATCCCCACAAGGAAGAAAATGAGACGGTTGTCCCGGACCCATGAGAGCGACAGCACCACGGGCGCGAGCAGGACCAGCGCGAAGCCCGCAGCATAGAATTCCGCGATAAACTCCCGCAGCCAATATAACCCGATTAAGCCCGTGAGTGACGCCCCGATAAAGACGGCGAGACTGGCAAGACCGAGGCCAAGCACCAGATCCAGCCCATGCCGGATGGCCAGAAGAAAGGCAAATAATCCCCAGGCGAAAAACGCACCGGGTGAAGAGGTTATATTATAAATCTCAGCCAGAAGATGAAGATTGAGAACGAAGCAGGCAATCGTCACCAGCGCCGCCAGCTCGGTGAAATAGCGGGTCCTGAACAGGCGGGCCACCAGTTCGGTCACCGCCCAGCCGAGAAACGGCGCAAGGGTGGCCAGCATCACCTGAAGCGGTGTTGAAAAAGCATCCCAATAGTGATTGAAGAACAGGAAAACCGCGAGCGAGAGGGCCACCGCACCGAGGCCGGACACAAGGCGCATTCCCCAGGACAGATGCGCCTCCCCGTCGTTGAGGTCCGTATCGAACGCCTCCGAAAAGCGGGAGAGCAGATCGTCATGATAGGCGGTGACGCGGCTTGCATCCTCCGCCGGGAGGTGGAGAATACCCTCCGCCTCCAGCTCCGAGAGTTCGTCACGAAAGGCCCTGATCCGGCGCGACCGCCGCTCCGCGTCAACTTTGCTCACCCTGCGTCCCTGCTGTTGCCTCTGCGTTCCCCGTCACTCTAGTCCATGGACCGGGCCGCCGCAAATGCCAACTTGCCCGCGCTCTTACCGCTTGATCGGTTTGTATTTGATGCGGTGGGGTTCGGTCGCCTCCTTGCCGAGGCGCTTCTTCTTGTCTTCCTCATAAGCCTCGAAATTGCCTTCGAACCATTCGACATGGCTGTCGCCCTCATAGGCGAGCATATGGGTGGCCACGCGGTCGAGGAACCAGCGGTCATGGCTGATGACCACGGCGCAGCCCGCGAACTGCAGCAAGGCCTCTTCCAGCGCGCGGAGCGTATCGACATCGAGGTCGTTGGTCGGCTCGTCGAGCAACAGGAAGTTGGCGCCGGATTTCAGCATCTTCGCGAGATTGACGCGATTGCGCTCCCCGCCCGAAAGCTGCCCGACCTTCTTCTGCTGATCGGCGCCCTTGAAGTTGAAGCCTGAGACATAGGCGCGGCTGTTAATCTCCTTCTTGCCGAGCGAGATCACCTCGTTCCCTTCGGAAATTTCCTCCCAGACATTCTTGTTCGGGTCCAGCGTATCGCGGTCCTGGTCGACATAGCCGAGCTTGACCGTCGGGCCGACCTTGAAGCTGCCGCCATCGGGTTCCTCCTGCCCGGTCAGCAGCTTGAACAGGGTCGTCTTACCGGCGCCGTTCGGCCCGATAACGCCGACAATCGCCCCCGCCGGAAGTTTAAAGCTCAGATCGTCGATCAGCAGCTTGTCGCCGAACGCCTTGGAGATATGATCGGCCTCGACCACCAGATCACCGAGCCGCGGCCCCGCCGGAATGTAGATCTGCATATTGTCGGCCTGTTTCGAATTCTGCTCGGCCAGCAGTTCCTCATAGGCGCTGATACGCGCCTTCGATTTCGTCTGGCGGCCCTTCGGTCCCTGCCGGATCCATTCCAGCTCCCGATCCAGCGTCTTGCGGCGCGCATCCTCGGCCTTGCCTTCCTGCGCGAGGCGTTTCTCCTTCTGCTCCAGCCAGCTTGAATAGTTGCCCTCCCACGGGATGCCGTGGCCGCGGTCGAGTTCCAGGATCCAGCCCGCGACGTTATCGAGGAAGTAGCGATCATGGGTGACGGCCACTACGGTGCCGCTATAGTCATGGAGGAAGCGCTCCAGCCAGGCGACGCTCTCGGCATCGAGATGGTTGGTCGGCTCGTCGAGCAGCAGCATATCGGGCTGCGAGAGCAGCAAACGGCAGAGCGCGACGCGGCGGCGCTCACCGCCGGAAAGCTTGGTGACATCGGCATCCCCCGGCGGACAGCGGAGCGCATCCATGGCGATCTCCACCTCGCGGTCGAGGTCCCAGAGGTTCTGCGCGTCGATCTGCTCCTGCAGCTCCCCCTGCTCCGCGATCAGGTCGTTCATCTCATCGTCGGTCAGCTCCTCGGCGAAGCGGGCCGACACCTCGTTGAATTTATCGAGCAGCGCCTTCTTCTCACCCACCCCGTCCATGACATTGCCGAGCACGTCCTTTGCTGCATCCAGCTCCGGCTCCTGCGCGAGATAGCCGACCTTGACCCCGTCGGCGGCCCAGGCCTCGCCGGTGAATTCCGTCTCGATCCCCGCCATGATCTTGAGCAGCGTCGACTTACCCGAGCCGTTGAGGCCGAGCACGCCGATCTTCGCGCCGGGGAAGAAGGAAAGCCGGATGTCTTTAAGAACCTGCTTGCCGCCCGGATAGGTCTTCGACAGACCATTCATCACATAAATATACTGATAAGACGCCATGGGGATTTCCGCTCCTGATCCACAAATTTTCCGCTGCGCCCCTTTTAGCGAAGACGCAACGGATACGCAATTGCTGTGATGGCGGAGGGGTGGATTTATTGTGGAAGAACAGTCGTGCCAAATGAAGCAAAATTCTCTCAACAACAGAAGAATATAATGTAATATTATTCCCGAAATAATAGAGGGGATATGATTTGGCTGAAAATGATACTGAAACCGAAACACCAGCAGAAGGCATATGGGATGACGACCATCTAGAACGATGGAAAGACGCCGATTTTTTACTACTGTTTTTGAAGAACCGAATTGCTGAAAAACGCGCTGCAGATGAAACCCAATCCTATGTTCTAAATCTCGATGCAAAATGGGGAGGCGGAAAAACTTTCTTCCTTACACGCTTACAATGCCAGTTAAAGAGCGAGGGACACCTAGTGGCATATGTAAATGCTTGGGAAGACGACCATGCAACCGACCCTTTGGTCCCAATAATTGTGGAAATAGACAAAGTATTAAAAGCTCATATTGATAAAAATGAAAACCTGAAGATTAATTGGGCGGAAGCTAAAAAATATGGACTAAGAATTGCTGGATCTATAGCAAAACAAGGCATAAACGCAGCGATACTTAACACGACAGGGATCAATGCTGATGTTCTTGTTAAGAATTTACCAAAGGATATTAAAAAAATAACTAATAATGGGCCTGAGCTTTTTGATCATTTTGGAGCAGAATTACTTGAAACCTTTTCCAAACAAAAAACTGCCATCAAAAAATTTAAATCCAATTTAAAAATTTTATTGGACGAAATTGAGAAACTAGAGAAAGAAGAAGATAAGAAGGCTTGCGTTCCACTTTTTATTTTAATTGATGAATTGGATCGCTGCCGGCCTACGTATGCAATTGAGTTGCTTGAAAGGGTCAAGCATCTTTTTGATGTCGACAATGTCGTATTCATCTTGGCGACGAATACAGATCAACTCCAGCATTCAATCAAAGCAGTTTATGGAGGTGATTTTGACGCAAAGAGATATTTATACCGCTTTTTTAATCGAACATATTTATTCGGTAAACCTAATACAAATCAATTTGTAGAACATCTATACAAACAACATCTTTCTGATATCGATATTTTATCGTCTCCATTTGAAGACTTTACAGACGAGGAGCTAAAGCTGAAATTCCTGCAGTGCACATTTAGTTCCTTCCCCTTAGAACCTCGAGATATTGAACAATGCTTTGAGCTTCTTCGCAACATAATCACTATTTGGCGTAAGAAGGCACGAATTGAACTGATTATAATGGTTCCGCTAATAATACTATTTCAGCAGAAAAGAGCATTTGATGATTTAGATTTTTCACATAGTATAAAAGAATTACTTTCCTCTTCTATTTGGGCCAATAACTATAATCTTCCATCGCCTAGAAAATCCTTTGTCAGTATTCATTCAGTCAAGAGCGGAAAAAATATAAACTTGCTCAATCTTTTTCTAAATGCATGGAAACGCAGCAATGAAACCTATTCGCAATCCAGAGCAGAGTTTTATGAAAGTACTGATTTTGCCAGCATTGAAGAGCAATGGACTATAAAAATTTTGAATGATGAATTTCAACGTGAAAATTACCATCACAATTACAGTGGTCTCAGCATTATAGCACAATATCCTAGATTAATTAGCTCGGCTGGGCAGTTAGTCGACCTAAGTAAAGACGATGACTAGCTCACCCCACAAATAAATCCGCGGGCATCAGGCCGGTGGTCATGGCGTAGAGCAGGAGCGTCACGGTGACGACGGAGAGCATGGTGGTGAGCAGGATGGTGGCGGAGGCGCGCTCGACCCAGACGCCATATTGCTGGGCGATGACAAACACATTCGTCGCGGTCGGCAAGGCTGCGAGCAGCACCGCCGTATAGACCCAGAGCGGATCGAAATCGCCAAAGAAGCTTAAACTCAGATACATGGCGACCGGATGCACCACGAGATTGAAGGGGATGATAAAGCTGAGCTCCCCCGGCACGCGCTTCAAAGGCCGGAGCGCCAGCGTCACTCCCATGGCGAAGAGCGCGCAAGGCGCGGCGGCCTGCGCCAGATAGTCGATCAGCCGCTCGATAGGCAGCGGCGGGGTGAACTGCACGATCGCCGCGGCGACACCGACGATGGTGGCGATGATAAAGGGATGCAGGAAGACTTTTTTGGCGATCTGGGCCACCAGGGCGCCGACATGCCGTTCTTTCCCGCCCGAAAGCGCCATCATGGTCGGGGCGACGATGAAATGCAGCACATTCTCGAAACAGAAGATGAGCGCGAGCGGGACGGCGGCCTCCTCCCCGAAGGTGAGCAGCGCGATCCCCGGCCCCATATAACCGATATTGCCATAGGCGCCCGCGAGGCCCTGAATGGTCGCTTCGGGCGAGGTTGCCTTCACCACCAGCCGGGCAATGGCATAGACGGCAAGGAAAATCACGAAGGTGGTCGAGATATTGGTGGTGATGAATTCCCAGCTCGTCAGCTTTTCAATGGGCGTCTTCGACAAGAGCTTGAAGAACAGGCAGGGCAGCGCGACATAGATGATGAAGGTATTGAGCCAGCCCATGGCCTCGGTCGGCTGCTTGGTGATGCGCGCCGCGAGATAGCCGAGCAGGATCAGCCCGAACAGGGGAAAGACAAGCCCGGCGATTTCTGCCATGTAACGCTACCCTCGTGATGCTTTTTTACACTGACTAGCCCGCGCCTGCCTACTCCGCCGCGAGCGGCTCGACGTCGCCTTTCTCGAAGCGGTCGAGCAGGCTTATCCGTTCCGCCTTCGCGGTCTTCAAGTGCCGCTCCTTCACATGGCCGAAGCCGCGGATATGTTCGGGAACCGAGGCAATCTCGATGGCAAGCGGGAGGTTCTCCCGGGTCAGCTTGCCGGCGATATCGGTCATGGTGTCGGCATATTCACGGATTAATGCCCGCTCGGTTTTGCGTTCCTCCGTCTTGCCGAAAGGATCGAGCGGGGTGCCGCGCAGGGCCTTGAACTTCGCCAGCAGGCCGAACGCCTTCATCATCCAGGGGCCGAATTCCTGCTTGACCAGATGGCCAGTTTCCGGATGCTTTTTCGCGAAAATCGGCGGCGCGAGATGGAACTTGAGCTTGAAGTCGCCTTCGAACTGGTCGTTCAGCTTCTTCTTGAACTTGCCGTCCGTATAGAGCCGCGCGACTTCATACTCGTCCTTATAGGCCATCAGCTTGAAGTAATAGCGGGCGACCGCCTCGGTCAGGGCGGTGGAGCCGGGCGCGGCGGCGCTTTCCGCCGTGCCGATAGCCTCGACCAGCGTGAGATACCGCTTCGCATAGCGGCCGTTCTGATAGTCCTTCAGGAAGTCCGCGCGCTTCTCGATGATCTTATCGAGGGTTTCAACCTCGATCGTCTCCGCCGGAGCTTCGGGGAGCGCGATTTTCTCGACTTCGCTCTGGCTGGCGGCGGCCTTGCGGCCCCAGGCGAAGCTGCGCTTGTTGGCATCCACCGCGATGCCGTTCAGCTCGATCGCCGTCTCGATGGATTTGAGCGACAGCGGAATGGTGCCGCGCTGGAAGGCGAAACCGAGCAGGAACAGGTTGGCGGCGATGGAATCGCCCATCAGCGCCGTCGCCAGCGTCGTGCTGTCAATGAACTCCGCCTGCTCCCGGCCGAGGCTCTCGCTCAACAGGTTCGTCAGGCTGTCCCGGTCCATGGCAAGGTCCGGCGTCAGCGTAAAGGCGGCGACGGGCACTACATAATCATTGATGATCGCCTTGGTGCGGCCAAGATCGTAGGTTTGCAGCGCCTCCTTGCTGGCGGCAACCACCAGATCACAGCCGACGACCACATCGGTCTGGCGGCTCGGGATCCGGGTGCCCGCAAGCTCGCTCGCGGATTTGGCAAGGCGCACATGGCTCATCACCGCACCGTTCTTCTGGGCAAGGCCCGTCTGATCGAGGATCGAGGCGCCCTTCCCTTCCACATGCGCAGCCATGCCGAGCAGCGCGCCAACGGTGATCACGCCGGTGCCGCCGATGCCGGTCACCAGAATGTTGTAGGTGCCGTCGATGGCCGGAGCTTCGGGTTCGGGCAGACCCGCTGCCGGGTTCATGATGTCGATCTCGCTGGAGGTGACTTCCTTCTTCTCGGGCTTTTTGAGGCCGCCACCCTCGACGGTGACAAAGCTCGGGCAGAAGCCCTTCACGCAGGAAAAATCCTTATTACAGCTCGACTGGTCGATCACGCGCTTGCGGCCGAACTCGGTCTCCAGCGGTTTCACCGATACACAGTTGGAGACGACACCGCAATCGCCGCAGCCCTCGCAGACCAGCTCGTTGATAAAGGCGCGTTTCGCGGGATCAGGGAAGGTGCCGCGCTTGCGGCGGCGGCGTTTCTCCGCGGCGCAGGTCTGGTCATAGATCAGCGCCGTCACGCCCTCGACCTCCCGGAGCTCGCGCTGCACCTTGTCGAGATCGTCGCGATGGTAGATTTTCACCCCCGGCGCCCATTTGGTATCGCTCGCGTATTTGTCGGGCTCATCCGTCACCACGACCACCTGCTTCACCCCTTCCGCATGGACCTGCTGGCTGATCAGCCAGGGCGACAGCGGCCCGTCGAACGGCTGGCCGCCGGTCATGGCGACCGCATCGTTGAACAGGATCTTGTAGGTGATGTTCACATTCGCCGCACAGGCCGCGCGGATAGCGAGCAGGCCCGAATGGTAATAGGTGCCATCGCCGAGATTCTGGAAGATGTGCTTTTCGTTGGTGAAGGGTGACTGGCCGATCCAGTTGGCCCCCTCCGCCCCCATATGGGTATAGGTCTGCGTCCGCCGGTTGGGCATATAGACCGCCATGGTGTGACAGCCGATCCCGGCCATGGCGCGGCTTCCCTCCGGTACGTTGGTGGAGGAGTTATGCGGACAGCCCGAGCAGAACCAGGGTGAGCGGGTCACTGGCGCGGCGGGCATGTCATTGCCGCTCTCGCGGGCCTCGGCGACGCTGATGCCTTCCATGACGCTGTCGGACAGATCGCGCAGCTTGAGACGGGAGGCAATCGCCCTTGCCACCAGCGCCGGGGTCAGTTCCCCGTCGGAGGGCAGCAGCATCTCCCCTTCTTCATCCTCCTTGCCGACCAGCATCGGATGCGCCTCCATCCCGTAGAGGATCTTGGCGATCTGATCCTCGATCAGGCTGCGCTTTTCCTCGATGACGAGGATTTCGTCCAGCCCGACGGCAAATTCCACGAGCCCTTCCGGCTCCAGCGGCCAGGGACAGGCGACCTTGTAGACGGAGAGGCCGATTTCCTCGATTTCCTTTTCATGGATACCGAGATCGCCAAGCGCCTGCTCCACATCCAGCCAGGACTTGCCGGTGGTGACAATGCCGAAGCGGCGCTCACTTGAATCGGTTGTTATCTTGTCGAGCCGATTGGCCCGCACGAAGGCCTTCACCATCGGAATCTTGTGCCGCATCAGGCGGGTTTCCTGCGCGAGGCTGCTATCGGGCCAGCGGATATGCACACCGTCCGCGGGCGGCTCGATATCGTCGGGGATGATGATTTCCACCCGGTCCGGCCCGACATAGGCGGTGGCCGAGCTTTCGACCGTATCGGTCAGGCATTTCATGCCGACCC
>PAKP01000048.1 GCA_002706985.1 Sneathiella sp.
GCCCTCGCTCGCCTGACTCTTGATATAAGCCTCACAGGCTTCATGCTGGGCGTCGAGGCTATTGAAGCTTTGATCGAGCCCTTCTTCGGAGCTTTTGCGCGTATAGATGGCGCAGCGTTTTAAAGGTGGTTTCATTGTTCCGTCTCCCGCAATCCGAAGAAACGCGGCCCGTTCCAGCGGGTTCCGGTGGCGGCGCGGGCAATGGCGGAAAGGCTGGAGTATGTCTTTCCTTCCCAGAGAAATCCATCGCCCCTGACGACGACCTCGATCTGTCGGCCCTGCCAGTCCCGCCGCAGGATAGCCCCGTCACCGAGGGCACGGCCTTCCGGGGCAATGGTCCTGCGCCGGGAGAGCCCGCGTCGTGTCTCGGGCGTGAGCCCGCCCAGAGCTTCCGCTTGCAGACGCCAGGCCAGCATCAGACGTAACAGCTCTTCGGAGCGTAACTTTGGCGGAGGTCCGAAGCGAGCGGTCCAAAGATTACGCAGATCGCGTAATCCAAGCGTCTCCAGTGATTTGATCTCTATATCAGGATTGGAAACGCTTTTCATTGCGGATCTCCGATGCGGTATCGACGAACGCCGTCGATCTTCTCCGACGTTATCGCATGGCCTTTCTTTTTTAATGCGCCGGCTATCGCGCCCCGCACCGAATGGGCCTGCCAGCCGGTGACGGTGCAGAGCTCCTCAAGAGACGAGCCATTCTCTTGACTAAGAAGAGAGATCATCCGGTCAAGTTTGGTGGGTGTCGCTGTTGCGGTTTTGCGAGCCGCCGCATTGTTTGCCTTGTCCAGCTTGTGGTTGGATGATTTGGGGGTTCGGGATGCCATGAGTTTATCCTCCTGTTATCGGGCGGAAACATTCCGTCCCTACCGACAACAGCCCGGCAAACGGGCGCAGCGACAGTGACGCTCCTTTCCACGCCGAAGTCCAGTCTTTCTCCCCGGTTGAGGGCCATAAAGGTTGGCATTGGTTGGATTCTTCTCTAAAATACTACATATAGTGTAATTGCGTCGTTGGATATACGAGATGAGCAAAGAGCCAGCCCCTGGAAACCCGTTGAGCGTGACCTATCGTCGGTTAAGCGAACTGGTGCCGGATCCCAGAAATGCGCGCACCCATTCGAAAAAGCAGATCGAGCAGATCAGAGCCTCGATTGATGAGTTTGGTTTTACCAACCCGATCCTTGCTGATCCGGAAGGACATCTGATTGCCGGGCACGGGCGGTTGCTGGCGGCGAAGGCAATGGGTCTTGGCGAAGTGCCTGTTATTACCCTTTCAGGGCTCACGGAGATCCAGAAGCGGGCGCTGCGGCTTGCGGATAACAAGATTGCCCTCAATGCCGGCTGGGACGTCGAGGTCCTGAAGCTCGAACTCTCCGACCTCGCTACCCTTGATGTCGATATGGATGTGACATTGACCGGGTTCTCGACGGGCGAGATCGATGTGATCCTGAAAGGGCAGGCGGATCCCGACGATGAGGTCATTCCGGCTGTCCCGGAGACCCCGAGAACCAAAGCGGGGGATATCTGGATACTCGGGGATCACCGCATTGGCTGCGGCGATGGCCGTGACCTCGCGTTTTTGCAAAAGGTTGTTGGCGAAGGCATTCAGGTCGATGCGGCCTTCCTGGATCCGCCCTATAATGTTCGGATCAGCGGACATGCCAATACCAGTGACCGGCATCGGGAGTTTGCGATGGCGTCAGGCGAGATGAGTGAGGCGGAGTTCCGGACCTTCCTCAAAGAGACGCTGGGTGCCTGCGCCGCTGTCTACCGGGATGGGGCTGTTCACTTTGTCTGTATGGACTGGCGGCATATGGAGGATGTGACAACCGTTGCCCATGATATCTATGGTGCTTTCCTCAATCTCTGCATCTGGAACAAGTCCAACGCCGGCATGGGTTCGCTGTACCGGTCCAAGCATGAACTCATATTCGTCTATCGGGTCGGGGAGGCGGCGCATCTCAATATGGTCGAACTTGGTAAGCATGGTCGCAACCGGACCAATGTCTGGGATTATGCCTCTGTCAATTCCTTCCGTGGTAGCCGGCGCGAGGATCTCGCGCTGCATCCCACCGTCAAGCCGACGGGGATGGTGGCGGATGCTATCAAGGATGTGACCCGTCACGGAGATCTCGTCCTCGATATCTTTCTGGGATCAGGCACGACCCTGATTGCAGCTGAACGGGCAGGGCGCCGCTTCCGCGGTGTCGAGATTGATCCGGCCTATATCGATGTCGCCATCGAGCGATGGTCCAGCCTGACCGGCGAGGAGCCGCGCCTTGAAGAAAGAGAGGGTCTATGACGGATAAACCGACAAGAGGCAACCCTCCTGTCTCGGGACGGTTCCGGAAAGGCCAGAGCGGTAATCTCAAGGGCCGCCCGAAATCAAAGGCGGTGACCCCGACATCTTCCGCTATCGAAGTGATCCTGGACAAGACGCTGACGGTCAATCGCGACGGAAAGCCGAGAGAAATATCCGTCGAAGAGGCATTGCAGCAACATACGTTACAGCAGGCATTGGATGGAAACCGCTCAGCGCAGCGCGAGGTGCTGAAATGGATTATCAGGCGCGACAAGCATCTTGCTGCGGAGAACCGACGCAAGGCCCCTAAGGCGGTGACCGTTCGCTATACGGATGACCCCGGTAATGCGGATGAGGCCCTTTTGTTACTCGGAATTACTGCCCTTGATCCCAAACGTCAGGACTATCGGAGTGATCGCCCTCAGATGCTGCTGGAACCCTGGGCAGTACAGACGGCGCTGAGCCGGCGCCGCGGGGGCAAAAAACTCTCTAAAGAGGAAATCTCGGCGATCCGCCGCTGTACAAGAGATCCGGACAGTCTTCGCTGGCCGAAAGGGATAGAAGAATGACTGGTTATAAAAAGCCGCCAGCGGCTACACGGTTCAAAAAGGGCCAGAGTGGCAACCTCAGGGGTCGACCAAAGGGACGCCACAGACAGGCCCCCTATGAGGCGGTACTGGGACAGCTGGTGACAATCCGGGAGGAGGGCATTGAGCGGAAGGTCACGGCGGCGGAAGCCTTTCTGCTGCAGCTTGCCCGGCGCGGGCTCGAGGGTGATACCTCTGCAGCGCGCCAGGTCATGGCAGCGATCGATGCGGGGAAAGATGCTCAACTGGTTGACACAGCGGGAATCTCCGGGATTGTCGTGGAACTTGTGGCGCCCGGAAGTGTCAACTCCGCCCTGCAACCCTTGCGCATGGCGAAAAAGCTCGACAAATACCGAAAGACAGCGCGCATGGCTTTGGAGCTCTGGCTCGTTGAGGCGGCCCTCGAACGCCTCGGAGACCATCATCTGACGCGTGAGGAACAACGCACCATCGTAAAGGCTACACGTACTCCCTGGAAGGTCAACTGGCCGGACTGGTGGGAGGAGATGTCTTAGGGAACTTAGGCTCATAACCTGAAGGTCGCAGGTTCAAATCCTTCCCCCGATTCCCGCCAGACTCATTTGCTTCTATCGCGGCTAAGTCTTTTAGTGTGTGGATTCTTGTTTGTTTGCTCGATACCGATGCATATGCATATGCATATGGAACATCAGAAGAGCGTATTGATGGTTTATCAAAATATTCAAGAACGCGAAATCAGTAAGAAGTTTGCGAAAGCGCAAATAACGTGATTTTGAACTTTACTAAAGTCCTTTTCAACAAAGTTTTGATGTCGCCGGACACTTTCAATCGATGACTTAGGAAGTGGCGGATTTCAAACAAAATCGGTTGATAGGGCTTTTGATGTTCTCCTTTTCAAAACATATCCAGCAGCTACTGTATTGCTTCTCTGTAATTTTGGGCTGCTTATTATTGTTCGTTGTTCAGGCTCAATCGGCCGAGACCGTAAAGGAAATTATTCAGAATACACCGGTAACTAGCTTCTATCCAGATGCGGATCGTTGGGAGGCAGTAGGGAGTGGTCAGCCGATTTATGTTGCAAAGGACCAGAATAAGTCCGTTGGCTATGCTTTTCTTAATACAGACTTTGTAGGCGCAATTGGATACTCTGGCAAACCGATTGTCGTTTTGGTTGCGCTTGATACAAATGGGCGGATCGTCAATGCCAAACTGGTTCGTCATGCCGAACCGATAATTCTTTCCGGTATTCCAGAACATAAGATTGTTGATTTCATTGAAGGATATCAAGGGACTGATATTCTGACGGTCGCAAGGGAAAAAGGTGGCGAACCACCGCCTGTTGATATTGTTTCCGGCGCCACCGTGACTGTTATGGTTATAGATGACAGTATCAAACGTGCTTCAGTTCGGGTTGCAAAGATCCTGGGTCTCGTAGGCTTGACGGCAGATGATCCCTCTAAGCGTGTTCAGCGAAGTATTATTCCAAAAGACGACGAGATTTATGATTGGGATACTCTCGTTGGCAATGGTGCTGTACGCAGATTGCATCTTAGCCTGAGTGATATCAACAAGGGCTTTGAAGCGCAGGGTAACCCGAAGGCTATTGCAAAACCTGAAAAGGGGGAGCCTGAAGAAACCTATATTGATCTCTATGTGGCATCGTTGGCGGTTCCGGAAATTGCTCGCAGCCTTCTTGGGGAAAACGAATATCGAAATTATGAGAAACGATTAAAAGACGGACAAAACGCCTTTCTGATCATGGGCCTCGGCCAATATTCATTTCGCGGGTCCGGATATGTTCGCGGCGGTATTTTCGACCGGATACAGGTAGTACAGGATGGTGAAACCATCCGCTTCAAAGACCGATTTTATAAAAATGTTGGCAGTGTGGAAGCTGAAAATGCACCGGACCTAAAAGAAGTTGGGCTGTTCTATACCCCACCTGACACCACCTTTGACCCAGCCCGCCCCTGGGAGTTACAGCTTTTAGTGCAGCGCGCTATCGGGGCATTGGAAAAAGTTTTTATTGCTTTTGATATCTCTTATCAACTTCCGGACGCTTATGTGAAGGTGGACGCGCCCGCGGTAATTCCCCAACCGGCTGTTTCTACACGGAGTGACGAGGAGGTTGCAGCATCAAATGCACTTTGGCAGCGGATCTGGATGCAGAAACTGCCTGAGATCGGAATTTTGGTGGGAGCAATTGCCCTGCTGACCCTTGTTTTCTTTATTCAGAACCAGATTGTTCGCCGAACCATTTTGACGGATCGGCTGAGAATTGCCTTTTTGATCTTCACTTTGTTTTGGATTGGGTTTTATGCGCAAGCCCAATTATCGGTCGTCAATATTTTGGTCTTTGCCAATGCCTTACTGACAGATTTCCAATGGCAATTTTTCCTGATGGAACCCTTGATTTTCATTCTATGGTGTTCTGTAGCCGTTTCCTTATTGTTCTGGGGGCGCGGCGCCTTTTGTGGATGGTTATGCCCATTTGGAGCCTTGCAGGAACTGCTTAATAAACTGGCCCGGCGTGTCGGCATAAAGCAGATAACAGTCCCATGGTGGCTACACGAGAGGCTTTGGCCAATTAAATATATTATCTTTTTGGCACTCCTGGGCTTTTCTGTTTATTCCCTCCATCTTGCAGAAACCCTGTCAGAGATAGAGCCCTTCCGAACTTCCATTGTTCTTCGGTTTATGCGGGGTTGGCCATATCTGTTGTTTGTCTTTTCTCTGCTGGCCGCGGGCTTGTTCATTGAAAGGTTTTATTGTCGCTATCTTTGTCCGCTCGGTGCTGCGCTCGCCATTCCTGGCAAGCTTGCCATGTTTAATTGGCTAAAACGTTATCGCAATTGCGGCGACCCATGTCAGAAATGTGCACAAGATTGCATGGTTCAGGCTATCGATCCGCAAGGCAACATTAATCCGAATGAATGTCTCTATTGCCTGAACTGTCAACAGCTCTACTACAACAAAGATGTCTGCCCTGTTGTAATTCACGCCCTAGCTAAGGCGCGCAAAATGGACCCCAAAGCAAATTCAGCTGTCGCAGACAAGGATTCCCAATATCGCCGACCTCGGCGCCTTAATCAGCCGAGACCTTATGAGTAAATTTTTTATGTCTTGTTTCTTAATAGGAGAAAGAAAATGAAAGACGATTCTGAGAAAATTGCAAATGTATCACGGCGCTCGTTGTTGAGTGGCTCAGCCGCAGTTGCAGGATTAGGAGCATTTGGTGGGACAGCCCTGATGGCGTCGCCGCGACTTGCCCGTGCCGCCACCGGGAATGCAGAAGTCGCACCGGGGGACCTGGATGAATATTATGGATTTTGGAGTGGCGGCCAGTCCGGCGAAGTCCGGATCATGGGTGTTCCCTCCATGCGAGAACTGATGCGGATACCGGTGTTTAATCGGTGCAGTGCAACTGGCTGGGGTCAGACTGATGAAAGCGTCAAAATCCTGACCGAAAATATGCTCCCGAAAGAAAAGGAATTCTGGAAGGATAAAGGCGGATTCCCATTAAATGGAGATACTCATCATCCGCATATGTCATTCACAAACGGGACATATGATGGTCGCTATATATGGGTTAATGACAAGGCGAATACCCGGATCGCCCGTATTCGCTGCGATATCATGAAAGTGGATAAGATTATTTCCATTCCAAACGCGGCGGATATCCACGGAATGCGCCCTCAGAAATACCCAAAAACAAAATACATTTTTGCTAATGGCGAGCATCGGGTGCCATTGCCTAACGATGGCACAGTATTGGATGATCCATCCAAATACCATGCTGTTTTTTCCGCGGTCGATGGCGAGAAAATGAAAGTTGCTTGGCAGCTGATCGTGGACGGTAATCTGGATAATGTCGAAGCCGATTATCAGGGTAAATATGCAATCTCGAGCTGTTACAACTCTGAAGAAGGTGTGACTTTGGCAGAAATGACAGCCAATGAGCAGGATTGGGCCGTTGTTTTTGATATTGAAGCGATTGAGGCGGGCGTCGCCGCTGGTGATTTTAAAACCTATGAGGGGGACGTTCCTGTTCTGGATGGTCGAAAAGGCTCCAAATACACACGTTATATTCCTATTTCCAATAGTCCGCATGGGGTGAATGCGTCACCGGACGGAAAATATATGATGATTAACGGGAAATTGTCACCCACGGTTTCTGTGATCGACATGACGAAATTACCTGATGTGTTTAAAGATAAAATCAAACCTCGGGATGCAGTTGTTGCAGAGCCGGAACTGGGCCTTGGCCCACTTCACACGGCTTTTGATGGCCGAGGGAATGCATATACAACCCTGTTCCTTGATAGTCAGATTTGTAAATGGGATATCGCTAAGGCTATCCAGAAATACGCTGGAGAAGATGTCGATCCAATTCTGGAGAAACTGGACGTTCATTATCAGCCCGGACACAACCATACATCGATGGGCGAAACCAGTGATGCGGATGGAAAGTGGCTAATTTCACTGAATAAGTTTTCTAAGGATCGATACATAAACGTTGGACCGTTGAAACCAGAGAATGATCAATTGATCGATATTTCCGGCGACAAAATGAAAGTCGTTCATGATGGTCCGACCTTTGCTGAACCTCATGATTGTATCATCGTTCATCGATCTGTTGTGAATCCAAGGCAGGTTTATGACAGGGAAGATCCTATGTTTGATGCAATCAAAGCCCGCGCAAAAGCAGATGGTGTTGAAGACCTGGAATATGCTGAACAGGTTATTCGGGACGGAAACAAAGTTCGTGTTTATATGTTCTCGGCGGCTCCAACCTTCTCACTTGAGAAGTTTACTGTGAAACAGGGCGATGAGGTAACCATCATCGTTACAAATATAGACGATGTGGACGACTTAACACATGGCCTCACCATTTCTAATTATGGTGTTGCCATGGAAATCGGTCCACAGCAAACCGCGTCAGTAACATTTAAAGCGGATTATCCGGGCGTTCATTGGTTCTATTGCCAATGGTTCTGCCACGCACTGCATATGGAGATGCGGGGTCGGATGCTGGTGGAGCCGAAGTAAAATGGGAGATCGTCTCGGACATATCTCAAGGCGGCTTTGGGGGTCGGCAGCCTATATGGCTGCTGCACTCTTCCTGTCATGGTCGGCGAGCGCTGAAGAAATTCATGTTGAAGGTTCACTTCAATTCGCGATATCGCGGGCTAATGCTGGCGATGTTCTGAAGTTAGGAGAGAGGGTTTATGAAGGACCTTTGACGATCGACAGATCTATCCAGATCATGGGAGGTGACGGTACTGCAATACAAGGGGATGGACGTGGATCTGTCATTACCGTTCAGGCACCAAATGTGACGCTGATGAATTTAGCCGTTACAGGATCTGGCTTATCGCTAGAAACACAGGATAGTGGAATATTTCTAGATAAATCAGCCACAAATGCCCGCATTGAGGGAAATAGGATATTTGATAACCTGATTGGGGTCTATGTTTCCGGCGCCAAAAACAGCGTTGTTCGAAATAACCATATTGTGGGCCGCCAAGATCTTAGGATGAATGAGCGCGGGAATGGCGTTCAGATCTGGAGTGCACCGGGAACAGTGATAGAAAACAACACCATTGAACATGGTCGGGATGGAATATTTGTCACGACGAGTTCAAAAAATCTATTCAAAGGCAACCGGATGGAAAATCTCAGATTCGCCATTCATTACATGTATACAAACCGAAGCGAAGTATCCGACAATATCTCAATTGCCAATCATATCGGATACGCCTTGATGTCATCGACGGATTTGGTCGTAGAGAATAACACTTCCCAAAATGATCGGGACCGGGGCTTTCTTTTAAATTATGCTAATCGGCTGACAATGAGCCAGAATGTTGTTACTGGCGGTTCGGAAAAATGTATTTTTATTTATAATTCTCATAGAAATCGCATCTATAGAAATTTGCTTTCAGATTGCTTAGTTGGCATCCATTTCACTGCTGGATCACAAAAGAATATAATTTCCAAAAACGCTTTTATCAGTAATCAAACCCAGGTCAAATATGTGGGAACCAGATGGTTGGAATGGTCCGCCGACGGTGTTGGAAATTATTGGTCTGACCATGTAGCGTTTGACTTGGATAAAAACGGTATAGCAGATGCTATTTACAGACCGAATGACATAACTGACCAAATTATATGGAAGTATCCGTCTGCACGTCTTCTGATGAATAGCCCTGCCGTTCAGATTCTCAAATATGCCCAAAACCAGTTTCCAGCTCTGCATCCAGGCGGTGTGATTGACAGTGCGCCTTTGATGCAAATACCGAAAGGTTTGTCGAGGAAGTGAATAGAATGAAAATGACTATTAAAGCAGCCGTTTCAGCTCATGGAGTTTCGAAAGCCTATGGGCAAGTGAATGCGCTGCAAGACGTCTCACTAACCTTGAATAGAGGGGAATGTCTTGCATTGGTGGGCCATAATGGCGCAGGCAAAAGTACATTTATAAAGATACTGCTGGGCTTGGTATCTCCGACTTCAGGTACGGTGCAGGTCATGGGGGTTGATGTCCATAACCATCAATTTGAAGCCTGTCGTCAAAAAATCGGGTTTCTGCCGGAACAAATTCTCTTCCAGAAAAGTATGACAGGACGAGAGGCATTAAGTTTTTATGCGCATTTAAAAGGCTCGCCCCTTACTCAGGTGGATGAACTCTTTCAAAAATTTGATCTTGAAGCAGCCGCAGACTATCGGATTTCTACTTACTCGAAGGGAATGAGGCAAAAGCTGGGCATGGCCCAAGCCTTACTTGGGGAACCAGAATTCCTAGTATTGGATGAGCCGACCTCAGGGCTGGATCCAATGGCGAGACAGAAGATTTACCATATTATTGAGGAGGAAAAGCGAAAAGGAACTTCGATCCTAATTTCCTCTCATGTCTTAACGGAAATTGATGATCGGATTGATCGTGTCCTGATCCTAAATTCAGGTCAAGCTGTTGCTGATGGGACATTGGCAGGCCTGACCCGACAACGAGTGGTCCATTCCCGTATTGTGATCGAAGCGACGCCACAGGCGTGCGCGCAGATCGAAACGATTTTTTCCCATGAGCTTGATGTTCATAGGACGTCGGAACGAAATGTGACGCTACATTGCGAGCAAGCACGAAAAATTCCTATTTTGAACAGCATATATGCGCTTGGAATTCAATTAATTGATATTCGGATCACGGATCCATCCCTTGATGAGGTTTTTAGAGCATATATGAACTTGGATGAGGAGATGGCATATGAATAATCTCTTCGTTTTGGTCGCCAAGGAAATAAAGGATAGTTATCGCAACCGGTGGGCGGCAACGGCTATTCTCGTGATGACAGCTTTAGCTCTAGTCCTAAGTTTTATTGGCAGTGCGCCTGTCGGCAGTACCAGTATGAGCCCGCTGACGGTAACAGTTGTGAGTCTCTCGTCTCTAAGTGTTTTCTTTATTCCGCTGATTGCACTGCTTTTGTCTTACAATTCTATCGTCGGTGAAGAAGAACGGGGAACACTCCTGTTGTTGCTGACATATCCAATCTCTAGGATCTGGATCGCACTTGGAAAATATATCGGCCAGTTTGCTATCCTCTCCCTAGCGATCGTATTTGGATATGGTGTAGCAGCCCTTACCGTAGTGTTAACAGGCGATCACTCCTTTTTTGAGTATGGCTGGGGTATATTTGGAAAATTAATCCTCTCGTCGGTCCTGCTGGGAGCCGTTTTTCTCGGGATTGGCATATTTATTAGCTCTGTTCTTAAAGAAAGTGCGACCGCAGCAGCCTGGGCGATTGCCACCTGGCTTGTTTTTGTCGTCCTTTTCGATCTGGCTTTGCTTGGGCTGCTGTCTTCGCCGACTGCGAGTTATCTACCTGATATGGTTGTTAAATGGATGATCCTGGCCAATCCGGCAGATGCTTATCGGATGTTTAATCTCGCAACTTCAGAAGACACAGCGCTACTCTCAGGAATGGCCGGGCTTAGGTCTGACCAGACCGTTTCGGCTGATCTGATGTTCGGAGTTCTGATGGCCTGGGTTGTCCTTCCGATTGCCGCATTCTGCTGGACCTTTCAAAGGAGGAAGATATGAAGAAAGTCTCACTTGTTGGCTTCAGTCTGTTTATGAGTTTGATGGTCGCTGCTTGCCAAGAGGATGGGAGGGCATTACCCAAGCCAATGGCACTAACTAACCAAACAGTGGGTACGTATTGTGGGATGTTGCTTACGGAACATTCTGGTCCGAAAGCACAAGTTTTTGAAAAGCACAAACTTACGCCTCAGTGGTTTAGCTCTGTTAAGGATGCAATTATCTATCTGACCTTGCCTGGTGAAGCTCAGGACGCTGTTGTTACCTACGTCCATGATATGGGCGAGGCAGATAGCTGGGAAGAACCGCAGAATGAGGGAATATGGATTGACATTCATCAGGCTTATTTCGTTGTTGGAAGCCGCAGGCTTGGAGGAATGGGAATGCCCGAGTTCGTTCCGTTTAGCCTTGAGGAAAAAGCAGCTGAATTTGCCAAACAACATGGCGGTAGGGTTGCAAAGCTGTCCCAGATTACCAGAGAGGATCTGGATTTGGCACACATGCCTCCAGTGATGCTAACACATGAATGATAGGAACCTGTATCATGATAACAGATAACGAAAACAGGGTTTCACGGCGGTCCTTTTTGATCGCGGCATCTGCCTCATTGGCGGCGTCTGCTTTTCCATTTCACGCCGCACGGGCTACTGAGCCTGTCCGATGGAAGGGCGCCGCCCTTGGCGCAGAGGGCATAATTGAACTACATCATACCAACCTGGTGGAGGCAAATTATGTCCTTCAAAAATGTCAGCAAGAAATTGAGCGTCTGGAAGATTTATTCAGCCTTTACCGTCCTCACTCTGCTCTTTCCAGGCTGAATAAATCGGGTGTGCTGGAAAATCCTGATATTCAATTTCTGGAACTATTGTCCTTCGCGCAGTCTTTTTCTGCGCAAACTGATGGGTTATTTGATGTCACAATTCAACCTCTTTGGCGGCTTTATGCAGACTTTTATGAGAGGACAGGCAATCGAGATAAAGAGCCGTTGGTTGCAGATATTCGGCGAGTATTGAAATCTGTCGGATATCAAAATCTTCGTCTATCCACGAGGCGAATTGAGTTTAAAGTTCCTGACATGGCGATAACCCTAAACGGAATTGCACAAGGATATATTACCGATCACATCAAATCTATATTGCAGTCTGCTGGATACAAACATGTTCTGTTATCGTTGGGTGAAGTCGCGGCTATTGGGCCGAAGGCAGTGGATCGGCCCTGGAAAGTAGGCTTGGAGGCGGGCAGGGGGGCTGACAGCGCATCGCCATTAATTATCTCGCTGGATAATCAGGCGGTTGCTACATCTGGCACATATGCCAGTCCATTTGCCAGTCAGAATGGCGCCAATCACCTGTTAAATCCAAAAACAGGAGGCTGGTCGACTATTCAGGGGTCCGTTTCAGTGATTTCCAACAGTGCAATGTGGGCAGATATGTATTCGACAGTTTTGTCGTTAATGACCGGGAAAGAGCGGGAGCGGCTACTTGCATCGTCTCGGCAGGTTAATGCCGTGTACTATTCATCTCGTTCAGAAGGAAACAATTGGTTTGGGTGAGCATATTTCTGCCTGATATCATTCTTGTCGATTACATAGACTGGTCAGTTTGATCTTATCTGTGACGGTGACTCTTTTGCGACTACTTTTGACTAACCCCGATTGCTCCCAGCCGCTTAAGAGCCGCGAGACTGTATATAGGGTAGTGCCAGACATATCGGAAACATCCTGACGGGTCAGAGGAATATCAATGAGGATGCCTTCATCAGTTTCCTTGCCAGCCTGTTCCAGCAACTTCAATAAGGCAGCGGCAACCCTGTGCTCAACTTGTTCAGTCGCCAGTTCGATGACACGGTCCTGGACATCCATAAGACGGTTTCCGAGGGTCGAGTTGGCCGCTTTGGCAAAGGACGGGAATCGTCTGACCGTATCATCCCAGAGTGCCATCGGCCAAGCAAGAGCTACACTGTCGATAGCTGCAACTGCGTTTGCCGGATATGTCTCCCGTCCGATTGCCGACGCAATTCCGAATAACTCATGGCTTGTAATATAACGTACGATAATCTGCTCTCCCGAAGCACTAATCCGTACAACCCTGATATAGCCATCCAGCAACATATAAAAAGAATTGGCAGCTTCTCCTTCCGAGAAGAAGCTGGCATTTTTCTCAACCCGTTTAGCTTTGCTTTGCCGGATGAAAATTTCCAACTCAGAGCGGGAGAAATCAGCAAAATTTGGTAGGTGAGAAATTAAGGCTACATCCAACACAACTGGCTTCCTGCTTTTTGTTTGTTTAGCTGCAAAGTTCCCGCAAGAGCGAGATGGTATCTGAATTGTCAGTCAAAATAAACAGAATGTGGAGAATCTAAGAATGAAACTTTTTGCGTATGGAATTGCCTTTATTGTTGCTGGTATCTCGATTTCAGCAGCTCAAGCTGCGGAATATGAAGTCAAAATGCTGAACCGCGGTGAAAAAGGAACGATGATCTTTGAGCCAGACTTTGTAAAAGCAGAAAAAGGCGATGTGGTTCGTTTTGTACCCACAGATAAAGGGCACAATGTTCAATCCATTAAAGGAATGCTACCGGAGGGAGTCGAAAAATTTAAAACTCCTTACAATGAAGAATTTGTGCTGGAATTAACTGAGGATGGATATTATGGCATAAAATGCTCACCGCATTATCCTATGGGAATGGTGGCCCTAATTTCAGTGGGCAATCCTGCAAACGAAGAGCAGGCTAAAAAAGCAAAAAACCCACCTAAAGCTAGAAAACTCTTTAAACAATTGTTCGAGCAGGCAGAGGGCGTCAATTAGCCCTATGTCTTGCTGGGTATGAAGCGTTTCGCAATCGGATTTGGAGTATCGATTATGTCTGGAAGTCATCGAAGAGAGTATTCAGGACCTGCTGTCCTATCGTTTGGGTTTCGTCCATTCTTTCTGATTGCGTCCATATATGCAGGGGTTTCCGTTTTGCTATGGCTACCCCTGATGATGGGCCATCTCCAAATTTCTTCTACGTTCGCCCCAGTCGACTGGCATATTCATGAGATGCTGTTTGGATTTGCTACTGCAGTCGTATGCGGGTTTCTATTTACAGCAGTTCCTAATTGGACAGGTCGAATGCCGGTAAATGGCATGCCTTTATTGATGATGGTTATGCTATGGGTGATTGGTAGAATAGCAGTTACTTATTCAGCCCATATTGGCTGGGTTACGGCAATGGCTATCGACTGCCTGTTCTTGTTTAGCCTATGGGTCGTTATTGCCAGAGAAATTATAAAAGGCAAAAACTGGAAAAATTTTAAAATATTGATTCCTTTAAGCATTTTGCTTGGTTCAAACATTCTTTTTCATTTAGAGGCCAACATTGGGGGCATTGCGGATTACAGCAAAAGAATGGCGATCTCTGCAGTTATTGTATTTATATTGCTGATTGGAGGCAGAATAATCCCCAGCTTTACACGGAACTGGCTGGTCAAGTTTAATCCGGGCCGGTTGCCGGCGCCATTTGGCTTGTTTGAGAAGGTTAATCTGGCCTTTTCCGTTTTTGCAATGGGTTGTTGGATAGTTTTGCCAGAGCATAGTTTTGTTGGATTTAGTTTTTGTTTGACGGCTGCTTTATTGTTTGTTCAATTGGGACGGTGGGCCGGTGAAAGAACTATTAGGGAACCGTTGGTTCTTGTTCTCCATATCAGTTACATGTTTATTCCAATAGGATTTTTGCTGCTGGGCCTGTCACTGTTTTTCCCCTTCACAATACTTCCAGCGACCGGTGTGCATGCGTTGGGAATAGGCGCAGTCGGTGGTATGATTCTTTCAGTGATGATGCGGGCAACGAAAGGGCACACGGGCAATGACTTGACTATGAAGTCCACTGACTGCCTTATTTATTTTGCACTGGTAATATCTGCGGTCACGAGAATAATTTCTGCTCTTTTTCCAGATGAGTTTTCATTTTTGCTAACTTTTTCTGGGTTACTCTGGGCGGCGGCTTTTTTCGGCTTTTCTCTGGTGTACGGAAGTTGTTTAATGAAGCCGAAACAACCTTAGCACGAGCCTCTGATAGCTATATTATAAATTAACATTTGATATTTCTAATGGAAAAGATACTGTTGTTTCATGCGGTATATAAAGTGAGGGAAGACAGTGTCTGACGAAGAAGTCGGTGATGTGCAAACTGACCGAAAACATGAAATCTTAATGTTTCTGTTTTTAACAGCCATCTTAATTCCGGGGCTGACGATACTGTTGGTAGGGGGGTATGGTTTCAGCATTTGGATGTATCAAATTTTGACCGGACCGCCCACGGGTTAGGATCATGTCAAACCTTTCAGGTAAAACATTCTCACGTCGGCAGTTATTATTTCGATCTTCAAAATCCCAATTTGCTGAATGGGCAGGGATGCCAAACCGGTTGCCATGGGCGGACGGTCCGGGCATTGAAAATTCCTGCACAGGCTGTGGTGCGTGTGTAGCTGCTTGTCCCGAAAACATCATTGTACTCTCCGAAAATCGAAAAGCGTCCGTCGATTTCTCCAAAGGAGAGTGTGTGTTTTGCGAGGCTTGTGCAGAAAGCTGCCCGGAGCCTGTATTTATTAATGCGGCACTTCGGGCTCAGCGCAAGCCATGGATCGGATCCGCATTCATTGATGAGCGTTGCCTTTCCAGTCGGGGGATTACTTGTCAGATTTGTAAAGATCAGTGTCCGGAAGCGATCATTTCATTTCCGCCGGTTATTGGCGGTGCGGCAACCCCGATTGTCAATGCCACAGGCTGTACTGCCTGCGGGGCATGCCTTTCACGTTGCCCGACAGAGGCGATCGATATTCATTGGGAAATAGAACATGAGGACCAGCAATATCATAAGGAAGAGGAATGGGTTGAATGAGTGAGCCGTTTTTCATCGCCAGCTATATCGCGCATGTCCGCCGGGAGGAATTAGCTAATGTGAAAGGGATTATTGAAGGTACCGAATTTGCAGAAATTCCGGCGATGGACGAAGCAGGGAAATTGGTGGTTGTGATTGACGCCCCGACCGAAGGGAGACTTTTGGATACGGCGGAGGAAATCAGGGGAGTAAAGGGCGTATTGTCTTTTTTACCAGTTTATCAGCACGCGGAATAGCAGCCTAAACACAGAATTTTAAATATGAGGGAACAGGTCATGAAGTTTTCACGGCGAGATTATATCAAGGCCAAGGCGATATCCATAGCGGTTGGTGTAGCTGGAATAAAGACAGCGGACGCGGCTAACTTGGTAACAAACCGGGAAGTCACAGAACTGAAATGGTCGAAAGCCCCCTGCCGATTCTGTGGAACTGGATGTAGCGTGATGGTGGCAACAAAGAATAACAAGGTTGTTGCCACCCACGGGGATATTCATGCGGAAGTAAACAGGGGACTTAATTGTGTAAAAGGATACTTCCTCTCAAAAATCATGTATGGCAAGGATCGCCTTACAACCCCACTCCTTCGAATGAAAAACGGAAAATATGCCAAGGATGGGGAATTTGAACCAGTCAGCTGGGATGTGGCGCTGGATACAATGGCCGAAAAGTTCCGGGATGCCATCCAGAAAAATGGGCCAACCTCTGTCGGCATGTTCGGTTCTGGTCAGTGGACCGTATGGGAAGGCTATGCGGCATCCAAGCTGATGAAGGCGGGGTTCGGCAGTAATAATATTGATCCTAATGCTCGCCATTGTATGGCTTCTGCGGTTGCTGGTTTTATGCGGACTTTTGGTATTGATGAGCCAATGGGTTGCTATGATGATATTGAAGCGACCGATGCGTTCGTCCTTTGGGGTTCCAATATGGCAGAAATGCATCCTATTCTTTGGACCCGCGTAACTGATCGGAGATTGTCCGCGCCAGATACAAAAGTGGTAGTTCTTTCAACATATGCTCATCGGTGTTTTGATCTAGCGGATATTCCGATGGTCTTTAAGCCGCAAACCGACCTGGCGATTCTCAATTTTATTGCCAACTACATTATTCAAAATGGTAAAGTTAATGAGGATTTTGTCTCTAAACATGTGAATTTCCGTTTGGGAAATGATGACATTGGGTATGGTCTCCGTCCGGAGCATCCTTTGGAGAAAAAGGCCAAAAATGCAGATAAGGCCGGTGAATCAACTAAGATAGGCTTCGAAGAATTTAAAGCCTTTGTTGCAGAGTACACTGTTGAGAAAGTCTCCGATCTTTCTGGCGTTTCTGAAGAGTCCCTTATTGAGCTTGCTGAACTCTATGCTGACCCTAATCGAAAAGTTGTCTCCTTCTGGACTATGGGGTTCAATCAGCATACCCGAGGCGTGTGGTGCAATAATTTGATTTATAACATTCATCTTCTGACTGGAAAAATCTCGACGCCTGGAAATTCTCCTTTCTCGCTTACGGGCCAGCCTTCTGCCTGCGGAACGGCAAGGGAAGTTGGAACCTTTTCCCACCGCCTGCCGGCAGATCTGGTAGTAATGAACCCGGAGCATCGAGCAATAGCTGAAAAAATCTGGGAAATCCCGGCGGGCATTATTCCGGCAAAACCGGGTTATCATGCTGTTCAGCAGAACCGTATGCTGAAAGACGGAAAGATCAACGCCTATTGGGTTATGTGTAATAATAACATGCAGGCGGCTGCGAACCTAAATGAGGAAAGCTTGCCCGGTTATAGAAATCCAGAGGCATTTATCGTCGTCTCTGATCCTTATCCAACTGTTACTGCACAAGCTGCGGATTTGATCCTGCCAACAGCTATGTGGGTTGAAAAAGAAGGGGCTTACGGCAATGCGGAACGCCGAACCCAGTTCTGGCACCAATTGGTCGATGCCCCCGAGGGGGCAAAATCTGATCTCTGGCAGATCGTTGAGCTTTCCAAGCGGTTTAAAGTGGAGGAGATTTGGCCGAAGGAAATTGTTGATGCCTATCCGGATTACAGAGGAAAATCCCTGTACGACGTTCTTTATGCCAATGGTTCAGTCGATCGTTTTCCTTTGGAGCAGATCCATCAGGATTATGCCAATGAAGAGGCCAATCATTTTGGGTTTTATATCCAAAAAGGACTGTTTGAAGAATATGCGGCTTTTGGTCGGGGGCACGGTCATGATCTGGCGCCCTTCGATAGGTATCATGAGGTTCGAGGTCTCCGGTGGCCGGTCGTTGACGGAAAGGAAACCAGATGGCGATATCGAGAAGGGTCGGACCCCTATGTAACACCTGGAAGTGAATTTGAATTTTATGGTAAGCCTGATGGGCGAGCGCTTATCTTTGCCCTTCCTTATGAACCGCCCGCTGAATCTCCCGATGAAGAATATAATCTATGGCTTTGTACAGGCCGGGTGCTGGAGCATTGGCATTCCGGTTCAATGACGCAAAGGGTGCCGGAGCTTTATAAATCTTTCCCGGATGCTGTCGTGTTCATGCATCCTGAAGATGCCAAGGAGCGCGGCTTGCGCCGTGGTCAGGAGGTGAAAATAACCTCTCGACGTGGAACTATGGTCACCCGAGTTGAAACCCGTGGTCGGAACCGGGTTCCCACGGGGCTGGTCTTCGTCCCTTGGTTCGATGCGAGCCAGCTTATTAATAAGGTTACATTGGATGCAACAGATCCGATTTCCAAACAGACAGATTTTAAAAAATGCGCAGTTAAGATTGAAGCTACAGGTAGGGCTTGATCATGAATATCAAATTTTTTATCAGCCTATTTCTATGTGGTGCTTTGTTAGTTGGGGGTATAGCCCTTGCGGATGGCGTGGCCAATTTGCGGGGCGGTAAGGATATTGGAACCGAACCGGATGCGCCAGCGGTAGGTAAAATAGAAGATAAGGATTTGAAACGGGTCAGAAATTATCCGGAACAACCACCGACCATTCCCCATGACATCCGCGATTATGAAGTTACCAAGAACGCCAATAAATGTCTTTCTTGTCACAGTCGAAGCCGAACAGGTGAAAGTCAGGCACCTATGGTGAGTGTTACCCATTTCATGGATCGGGATTATCAGGTGCTCGCGACCATCTCACCAAGACGCTATTTCTGTAATCAATGCCATGTTCCGCAAATGGATGTGAAGCCTTTGATCGAAAATACGTTTGTCGACGTAGATGAACTGCTGGAACAGGAGACTTCTGGGAATGACTAATTCGATTTCAAAAGTGTGGTCATTGCTTGTCTCTATCTGGCAACGGGCGAACCGGCCCGCAAAATATCTTTCTATTGGGTTTCTGACTCTTGGCGGTTTTGTTGCCGGGGTCATTTTTTGGGGTGGATTTAATACGGCGTTGGAACTCACAAATACAGAGGAATTCTGTATTAGCTGCCATGAAATGCGGGATAATGTATTTTCTGAACTGCAAAGCACCATTCATTATTCCAATCGCTCTGGCGTGCGAGCGACCTGTCCGGATTGCCATGTGCCTCATAACTGGACAGATAAGATTGCCCGGAAGATGCAGGCCTCCAAAGAAGTATATGGTAAGATATTTGGAACGATCAGTACTCGGGAAAAATTTCTAGAGCAACGGCGCCGATTGGCAGGGCATGAATGGGAGCGGCTATCCGCCAATGACTCCCTCGAATGCCGAAACTGTCATAGTGCGGAGAGTATGGATATAACAGCACAAGGCTCACGCGCGGCCACAGCTCATCAACAATTTCTGTTTACTGGAGAGAAGACCTGTATTGATTGCCACAAGGGAATTGCCCATGAGCTTCCTGATATGACAGGAGTGCCCGGGTGGAAATAATGGGACGCTGTTAAAAGAAAACTGCTTAATGGCCATTTGGCCGTCAATTAGCTTTTGGCCAGGTGCCGTCAGAAGAAAACTGCTCGATGGAAAATTGTTAGTCGATTAGTTTGCGTGTATGACGAACTAGGACCCCTTGCACAAAGAGCATAAGCGGAAGTCAAATATCTCTAATACTGCCAGTAATGGCACTTCACTCGGGACTGTAGGTTATTTTTAAATTGCCGAAACTAATGTTGGTTCGGCTTGGATGAGGACGAATACGGTGAAGTTTAAATTTATAAAATCCGTTCGGACTGGAATAGAACATTTGGACGATGATCATCGTAAACTGATTTCGCACATCAATTCAATTGCCGAGCTGGAGCAGTTCGCCGACACAACGGCAATTATAGATGCGCTGTTGGAATTCAAGGAGCAACTAGCGAAGCATTTCCAAGGCGAGGAGGCCTATTTAAAGGCAGTGGATTACCCCAAACTTGGTCACCATATTAAGCATCATGAAGAGATACTTGACGCCTTAGACCAGCTTATGCGCAACATTCAGGAGGGCAAGCCAATTGAAGGAGCGGCAGCTGATATTTGCTACCATGAGCTGATTATGGTGGTTCTACAGAGAGATATGGAGTTTATGAACTGGCTGGCCGATCGACCAGAGTTTAAAAAATAGGAAGTAACGTCGTTGTCCGTTGTTTCCATTCGACAGACCACGGCGAGTTCGGGGAAAATCTAAGAAGGCTTCTACTAACACGCATATAATTCGCCCAAAAAATTGAGTGTGATCAAGAATTAACACTTTATGGCGTGCTAAATAAAGTGAATGAAAACGACAGAGCTAATTGATATTAATCAGCGGGTCCCTCGATATACCAGCTATCCCACTGCACCACATTTTCATACAGGTGTTAGCATGAAAATGTATTGTGAGTGGTTGGAGACGCTGGAACCGAGAGATACATTATCTCTATATTTCCATATTCCGTACTGCCAGAAATTATGCTGGTTCTGTGGTTGTCACACTAAAATTGTCAATCACTACGAACCGATTTTAAACTATCTGGATTTTTTGGAAAGAGAGGTTGAATTGGTGGCGCGGCATGTCACATCCACTGTTCAGCATGTTCATTTTGGTGGTGGATCGCCCACAATATTAAAACCAGATGATTTCCTACGCTTTATGGATTTGGTGCGGCAATGTTTCACTATTAATCCGGATGCAGAAATTGCTGTAGAAATGGACCCACGTAATGTTGATGAAAAGAAAATTGCGGTATATGCCCAAACTGGGGTAACCCGAGCAAGCCTTGGCGTGCAAGACTTTAATCCGCGAGTGCAAAAAGCCATTAATCGTGTTCAGTCTTATACGTTGGTACGCCGTGTGGTAGAAACCCTTAGGGCTAAAGGAATTAACGCTCTCAATCTTGATTTAATTTACGGGCTTCCTTTTCAAACTCTGAAGTCCATTACTGAGACAATTGAGCAAACTCTGTCACTGGAACCATCTCGTATTTCGTTGTTTGGATATGCCCATGTGCCATGGATGAAGAAGCATCAGAAATTGGTTCCTGAAGAAGCTCTTCCAGATAGCGAACAACGTCGTTACATGTATGAATATGCTGCATCAATTCTGAAAGATGCCGGGTATATAGCCATTGGTCTCGATCATTTCGCACAGCCACATGATGATCTGGTTCTCTCCACCAATAATAAAACACTCCAGCGCAATTTTCAGGGGTATACCACAGATACGGCCAAAGCGCTTATCGGTATGGGTGTCTCAGCTATTTCATCTATGCCGCAAGGATATGTACAAAACACGACCAGTGGCATTGATTACGCTCAGATCATTAAAGAAGGAGACCTCCCACTTTCGCGTGGCATTGTGTTAACTGAAGAAGATAAACTCCGGCGCGATATCATCATGGCATTGATGTGTACGATGGAGGCTCCGCTTGACTCTACGTCGTATAGTAAAGAAATGGCTCTCTTAAAGCCTTATATAGAAACGGGTGATGTGAGCTATGAAGATGGAATGCTGAAAGTACATCCTTCTGCACGTAATAGGTTACGAATGATTGCATCCATATTTGATAGTTATCTCAGTACCGCAGACCATCGCTATTCCTGCGCGAGCTAATCCTTTTCCGGGGCACTACCAGAAGAAAATACCTTGTCGCCTAATCTGTCTTTTTTTACTCTCTTTGAATGGCAGAAAAGAACCCCTTTCGTTATTTTTAAACCTCTCCAGAAGTTATCCGTCTTGCGGTGATAATGTATGTCAGGTTTCCACTTTCTCTACGAAATGTTGAAGACCTTCTTCATGAGCGCGGCATCGATATCTGTCATGAAACAGTTCGCTATTGGTGGAACAGATTTGGTCCAATGTTCGCAAATGAAATCCGTAAGAGGAGGATTCATCCGTCTCAAAATTATTCAAACTGGAAATGGCATCTCGATGAGGTTTTCGTGAAGATAAATGGAGAAACTCACTATTTGTGGCGGGCCGTCGACCACGAGGGCGAAGTGCTGGAAGTCTTTGTTTCCAAGCGACGCGACCGCAAAGCAGCAATGGTTTTCCTCAAGAAAATCATGAAACGGTATGGGAGGCCTCGTGTTATTGTCACAGATAGATTACGCTCATATCGTGCCGCCATGAAGACCATCGGAAATGCTGAGGTTCAAGAGGTTGGCCGGCGGAAGAACAATCGCTGTGAAAACTCTCACCTCCCAATCCGGCGACGAGAATACGCAATGCTAAAATTTAGGTGCCTGCGAAGTTTACAGAAATTCGTATCTCTTCACGCATCCGTCCACAATCACTTCAATCATGAGCGTCACCTAACAAGCCGAAAAGAATTCAAGCATCAACGAAATGCCGCAATGGTCCAGTGGCAGCAACTTAACGCGGCATAATTGGGGCGCCTTATCGCCCTTTTATGACAAACAGAGACGGGGTCGCATTCGTCTGACAGCACCGCCAGATTCCCTTTTCCTCTAATTTGAACGGGCCGCCTTTAGTGGCCTTTTTCTTTGTTTTATAGGGATTTTCTGCATATATCGATTTTTCTGGTAGTGTCTCAGTTTGAAATTTGACATCGCCCAGCGCGGTAACTATGTTATGCTTAGCGCAAAGCATAGGAAATTAACTTGTCAGTACCGCAACGCATCAATGATTATATAAGTGAAATGCGCCCGGCTGCAATCTGCAATAAGTGCATTGCTGACGGATTAGGTATGGAAAACAAGGGCGCTCATCCAGCGCAAGTAACTGGCGCGCTAGCCACAACCAATGATTTTGTTCAGGATCAAGGTCAGTGCTCAATATGTAAATCAAATAAAAAGGTAATTCGTCGTGCCTAAAGGACCAAAAGGCCAGAAACGCCCCGGCGATGTTATTGGAGCCGCCGTCATGGTGGCAAAGATAGCAACTGGCGAAGCAGAAGAAAACATTAAAGATGACGGCAAAGACCCCGCAGCTAAGGCTCTTGGCGCAAAGGGTGGAAAGAAACGCGCGGCGAACCTGACGCCTGAACGCCGCGCAGAGATTGCTAAGAAGGCGGCGGCGAAACGTTGGGCTCTCCGCGAAGAATAGGAAGCCTCAAAACTTCTTTTTCACCCTCCACTATTTTTTGTCTCATAACCAGCGCACCAGGCCCGCCAATGTTTAGCGATATAGCAGGGATTGGAATCGCGATTCTCTTTGATTTTTCTCCGGCTGAAAAACCAAATTTTAACCTAGCTACCGCCGATTTTTCTGGTTCAAGGAAAATTTCGATGTCTGCTTCATAATCAGATATCTCATTAGCATTGGCCCATATTATAAATGACATCGGCATCTGGAGCGGGGCTTTACGAATTGTCAGATTTTCTCCGTAAAGCCCAATAGCAATTAGCTTTCCATTGTCTTCACGTCTTATGTCGTCGCAAGGAACAACAAAGCTAATGTCCATATCATCAGGCATTGATAGTCACTCTCACATTTTTTGTAGGGGTTGACGTTTGTTTTTCGGCCCGTTCTTCTCCTATTCCGTCTTTTATATGAAAATGATGCTCGGGAATAATAGTAGTTTGTGTAAGTGGATGGCTATAATTGTGGCGTGGGCTTGAACTTAGATCGTTGAAAACAACGCTTGCTTCATAACCTAAAGCCAAAGAAAGGTCACTCAAAGTATCAATTGTCCAATTCATTGGGCCTGCAAACATACGCGATATTTGAGATTTATCTTTCTCAAGTTTGCTCGCAATATTTGATTTTGTAAGGCCGTCTTTTTCAGCGCGATCTACAAATAGCCGCATGATTTCCTGAAATGCGCGATTTTTCATTCTTTGACGAAAATACGCCAAATCCTCTTCACCAATAGGCTCATTAGGATTTAAAGTATTTACCCGGAAGGGCTCCTGAGAAAAACTCATGAATTTCTTCTCCATTTTTTCCTAAAGGTTGATACTGATTAAAAATCGAACGCCATTGCGCCATTGCATTACGTTTAGCCATTTTCCATTCTTCTGACTCGATTTTGCCCAGATAGTCCCGTCTGTAGATGCCAGTTGCGACGAAAACATCTTTTTCTGGAAATAACCCCAACACTCTGACGCTAGGCATTTCTCTGATACTGCGAATTTCCCATACACAATCAACTGTGGGCTCAAGCCAATACAAATATTTGTGGTCAAGCGTTTCCTCAGTCACAAACGTTTCCAAATCAGCCCTAAGCCTACCTTTTCTCTCTTTTTTCAGATACCAGTCATTGTCTCTTTCAATCTCTTGTTCGAACAACTCAGTCATCAGCAATGCCCTCCTACTCATCGCGAGGGGCGACCTTGGGCGTAGAGGCCGCAGCCTCCCTTGCTGAATCTGATCCCGGATGACATCAGTAATTGACATATAAGTCAACAAACCTTTATGAAAAGTATACAAGATCACAAATTTGCATAAAAAACTGGGATGTACAGCAGAAAAAAGTTTCAAACAGTCGCTAATGCTTGACACTAAGCATAATAGTTCATATATCAAGGGCATGAACAAATTGCCCCTACAGAAACGCGTGATGATTTTGAATATGCTTGTTGAGGGCATGTCCATGCGGTCAATCTCCCGGACTGTTGGTGTATCCATCAACACGGTAACGAAATTGCTTGTTGAGGCTGGCGAGGCTTGCGCGGCCTATCATGACGAAACTGTCAGGGACGTGAAATCCACCAAGGTTCAATGCGACGAAATCTGGTCATTCTGCTATGCAAAGGCAAAGAATGTAGAAACGGCGAAAGCCGCGCCGGAAGGTGCTGGCGATGTATGGACATGGACCGCACTGGATGCCGATAGCAAGATGATACTGTCCTATGAAGTAGGTGACCGTTCAGCAGCTACCGCAATCGAGTTTATGGATGACCTGAGAGCACGTTTGGCAAATCGGGTGCATCTTACCACCGATGGCCACAAAGCCTATTTGGAAGCCGTTGAAGGCGCTTTCGGGGCAGATATTGACTTTGCGCAACTGGTCAAGATGTACGGCGATACAGGCCACAAAACACCGGAAAGAAAATATTCGCCGGGTGTTTGTACTGGCGCAAGGAAAATGCGTATTGAGGGTGACCCGGATATTTCCGCAATCAGCACGTCACACGTAGAACGCCAAAACCTGTCAATGCGGATGGGAATGCGCCGGTTTACTCGCCTGACAAACGGTTTTAGCAAGAAAATTGAAAATCACCTGCATATGCTGTCCCTCTACTTCGTGCATTATAACTTTGTCCGTATTCACAAGACATTGAAAATGAGCCCGGCTATGGCTGCGGGTGTATCTGATACCTTGCGCGATATGGAATGGATCGTTAGCCTGATTGATGCCCGCGCTCCGAAATTAGGACGGCGCGGCTCTTACAAGAAAAGAAATTCAAACTGAGACACTACCATTTTTCTGGATTTCTTTCGATTACGCCCGTATTGTTTCTTTGAGTGGTATGGAATGTGGTATGAACTATGGCTCTTACAGGAAAACTGACCAAGAAGCTGGTTGAGAATTTGGATGCTGGACGCCACGGCGATGGCGGCGGACTTTATCTGGTTGTTGACCCTTCGGGTGCGCGGCGCTGGATCGTGCGAGTGGTGGTAAAGGGCCAGCGCAATATCAAAGGCGCGCCACTTCGCACTGATTTCGGTTTGGGCGGGGCGGATGTGGTGACACTCAACCAAGCGCGGGAACGGGCGCTGGAATATCGGCGGATGGCCAAGCAAGGCTTGAATCCTCGATTTAATGCCAGTCGAGAGATACCCAGTTTCGAGGAAATTGCGGGGCAGGTTCATATTGAACGGATGCCTACGTGGAAAAATGCTAAGCACGGGGCGCAGTGGATCAACACGTTGCGCGACTATGCTTTTCCCAAGATTGGGCGGATGCCCGTTGATTGCATTGGTCAGCCAGAGGTGCTGATGTGTCTGTCGCCAATTTGGACCGACAAGCATGAAACCGCGCGGCGTTTGGCGCAACGGATTAAGATTGTTTTGGACGTGGCCAAATCCAGGGGCTTTAGGTCTGGTGAAAATCCGGTGACAGCGATTCACGATGCGCAGGTGTTGCCCAAGGTGAAGGGCACTGTCAGAAGAAAACCGATCTTTGACCATATTATAGAAATTCCATAGAATTCTAGAATGAAAATCAAGAACCCGTTCCGCTATTTTAAGACCTCACCCGAGATCATCCGCCTTGCGGTGATGATGTACGTCAGGTTCCCACTTTCACTTCGCAATGTCGAAGACCTTCTTCATGAACGGGGTATCGATATCTGTCATGAAACAGTCCGCTATTGGTGGAACAGATTTGGTCCATTGTTCGCAAGTGAGATACGGAAGAAACGATTTCGCCCTTCCTGGAAGCATTCCAACTGGCGATGGCACCTGGACGAAGTATTTGTGAAGATAAATGGAGAAACCCATTATCTGTGGCGGGCCGTCGACCATGAGGGTGAAGTGCTGGAAGCCTTTGTTTCCAAGCGACGCGATCGCAAAGCAGCAATGATTTTCCTCAAGAAAATCATGAAGCGATATGGAAGGCCGCACGAAATTGTCACAGATCGTTTGAAATCATATCGTGCCGCTCTGAAGGCTATCGGAAACGCCGGGGTTCAAGAGGTTGGCCGGTGGAAGAATAATCGTTGTGAAAACTCACACCTATCATTCCGACGACGAGAACAGTCGATGCTGAAATTCAGGCACCTGCGAAGTTTACAGAAATTTGTATCACTTCACGCATCAGTCCATAATCACTTCAACCATCAACGCCATTTAATCAGCAGAGAAGAATTCAAACTTCAGAGAAACGCTGCACTGGTCGAGTGGCGGCAGCTTAGCGCGACATAGTGGAAGGGCTTTCGGGCCATTTTATGCCAAACAGAGACGAGGTTGCATTAGTCTGACAGCACCATATCCTGCCTACAAACTAACAAATCTTGGGTTGAATTGGTCGTCCGAAAACAATTGTACTTATCTATATTATGGGTAGAAACACATATACAAAGTCTGTAGGCAAACTCGTGTAACTTTCCTTATCATGCGACTTTAGCTCTTAACTGACAATAATTGCAATTAATTGCAATTCCACTGGACTGGTACATAAAACTGGTACAGGATTAAGCATTGCAAGGAGGCAGTGTAGCTCTAACCCCTTGATATAATTATATCGGAAAAAACGCGGCGGTTTCTCCCCTCCCTCTGCAATTTATCTACGTTTTAAAGTACCAGTAGATGAAACTTTACAATAACTTACAATTAAACCCACAAGTTAAAATGCGATCGGCGCTGACAAGCCTTGATAGCAACATCCAAAATTAAATAAAATGCGGCACTGGCCGAGTGGCAGCAAATTAGGAGGCATAATAGGAGCACTGCTGTGCCATTCTACGCCAAATTGAGACGAGGCTACATTAGTCTGACAGCAACGCTAATTGGCATATACTTGATTGAGTCCTTGATCTGTAATGTACTTCTGAGTCTCAAATAGTTGAGGAAACTGAGCATTCCGCGCCAGTGACGTGTCGGAAGAAAATATAGAAACTCAATCGATACCGAAAATATCGCTAATAAAGCCCTGGGATCAGCTTCCTGGAAAGCGACGTTTGCTTGCTGATTTGAAAAGCGCTCTAAATGATAAGCGTTTTTCTGATTTTAGGATCATAGTTGCTTACGCAAAATCAGGCCCCTTACTTCGTTTGAAAGACGATTTGGAGGGTTGGAGGGAAGCAGGAAAAAATCTCAGGCCATATTTGGAATAGACCAACTTGGCATTAGCAAAGAGGCTCTTATTCTAGCCCTTGACCTCTTTGACGCCGTATATGTGACCCAAGAAGCGGAATAACATTTCACCCAAAAATCTACTTTGGAATTATGTCACTTAAATATGTACGGGAGCAGGAGTATCGACCTGAGATACTTGCGCAGCATATTTTTGAGCAAATCGACGCTGAGCTAGCTTCAAAAATTAAATCCGGAGACTTTATTGTTGCTGGCCGCTACTTCGGTTTTGGCAATCCTCATGTGCAGGGTTTCCTGGGCTTTAAAGGGGCAGGTGTTTCTGTAATTGCGGAATCTATATTGCGAGGGCCGTTGCGCACTTGCATAAATGCCGGTGTTCCTATTTTGTCGCCGGTACCAGGGGGTCAGCGAGTTAGTAAAGAGTGGTGACGAGCTAGAGGTCGATTTTATCGAAGGCCTGATCATTAATTTATCGAAAAAAAATGAGCTTAAGACAGAGCCCATACCGTAGCTTGTGAGGGAAATTGTCGAGGCCGGTAGTGGTATGGACTACATGTTTAAACGAGCAGGCATCGTCAGTAATTGAATATGGCTTTCTCTACTGAGTCTACCCAACCCTTGCGCCCTTCCTTTTTTTGCCGGTTTTAGCGAGCCTCTTAATCGCAAAATCATTATTCGATTTCAACTTATGGAGCTAACTAATGAATGTTAAGAGTTCGCTGCCCGCAGAATTGTTTATAGCGACGGATATTGATCCGCAGTATGAAGAGGATTTTAATCGCTGGTATGATCGAGAGCATATGGAAGAGCGTTGTGTTATTCCCGGATTCCAGTGGGCCAGAAGATATAAATCTATTACTGGCAATGGACCTCAGTATTTAGCTATATATCGAGCGCGAAGTATCAACGTATTTATATCAGAGAAATACCGAGAAGCTTTAGTAATCAGACAGACTGGTCTTTGAAAAGTTTCTCCCGGATGATAAATACAAACCGCCGTGTGATGAATGTTCCGTTTGAGCAGGGTTATGGAGTGGCCTCTTATGCAGCGCTAATTAGATTCCCCGCGGCGCGGCTTGATATGAATTTTTGTTTTGATGATGTGGCAAAAGTTCTTAGTATCGATAACGTATTGCGCATACATTGCCTTGAACCAGATCCAAAGCTTTCTACACCGCTGCCGTCAGAAGAAATTGATAGCAGAAAGTTAGAAGTTGTCTTTATCATTGATGTAACAAATCATGCTACTTTGCAGAATGTTGTCCAGTTCTTTTCTGATACCCTTGGCTTGGATCCCGATGGACACCAGATGTTCCATTTGATCTGGGAACTTCGATCAGAAGATATTGGCTAATTATGTTATAAGATCTTCGATTTAAAACTGGGAATTGAAAATATCGGCACTGTCGAAATGAAAATGCTTGATGTTCAATTTACGCCAAACTGAGACTTAGTCGCATTCGTCTGGCAGCACCGCCGCTTCCTTGTTTTCCGGACAAATAGAGAATATTTAGTTGA
>PAKP01000049.1 GCA_002706985.1 Sneathiella sp.
CGGAAGTCCGGCCATTTCTCCTGCGCTTCCTGTACGCGATTTTCCCCGAATTGCCGATGTCCCAGACGCAAGGCAGCCTCTACGGCGGCATCCGGCTGCCGCTTGCTGACGGCGATGAGGTCGATATCGCCCGGATTGCGTTCCCACTTTTTTGCTGCCTTATCGATCCGGGCGCGGATTTCCTCAAAATTTGCGGCGATATCGCGGTCTATGTCCGAAGCGTCGCTGGTCATTGGCGAATTTTCCCTTAAACTCTAAAAACAGGCATTTTGTGATATATAAGAGCCTGATTTCTGCATTTCAGCCGGTTTTATGGTTAATTTTTTGTAAAAATTCACTTGTATCCGGGCGGCAGATATTTGAATTCCTTCATCACATCCCGATGGGCGGTGACGATTTTCTCGATCTGGTCCGGGGTCAGGGTCGTCTTCCATTGCCCCGCCTTGCCCACACGGAAAAATTTCTCGGCCTTGTCGGATCGTTCGTTAAAGCCTTTCTCGTCCTCCTGCTTGCGCGACGCATCGAAGGAGGAAAACTTGATCGCCCGGCGAAGCCGTTCCTTCGGGGGTTTCAGGCCGAGGAATTTCGCAAGCGCCCCAAAGGTCTGTTCCGGTTTGTAGAGCATATCCTCATAGCGCATGATATGCCGCCGCGATTTCTCCATTGCCTGCCAGGAGGTCACATGGTTGGACCAGGAACTGAGATAATCCGGAAGCTTGCGGTCCGTCTCGGCGCTATAGGCCTCGACATCCGTCATCATCTCCACGCCCTGGTCAATCGGCATGCCATAATGATCGGAGAGGGAAATCACCACATCGAGCGGATTTCGCACGATGTAAACGGCGCCCGCCGTAAAATCCGGCGTGATTAGGGGCACGCCATGCGCCGTACCCAGCCAGTTGTGGGTTTTAACGAAGACCGAATCCGGACGTGTGCGGGCATAGGCCTGATGAACCCGGGGGACCAGCGCGGCGACCTCCTCATCGGAAAAGCTGTCGAACGGCTTTCCGGTCACCTGTTCGTACCAGGCCTTGTTACCATCGCCGATGGTGAATTTGGTCAGCTCATTGAGGTCCGCCGGCCGGTTGGCATTGAGCAGCAGGTTATGCAGAAACGTCCGCACCCAGGTGTTTCCCGATTTCGGATATGACGCCAGCCAGATAATCCCGCCCATAGTGTTATCGCTTTTCTGAATTAAAATTTCTGTGGACAAAATAATCAGCTGACTATGGATGGGCAATAAAAAAGGAGGGCAGGAAACCTGCCCTCCTCAGTCTTACAAACCTTCAGATTAGAAGGAGAGAGAGGTACCAACGAAGAACGTATTCGTCTCGCCAGCCATACGAGTTGACGAGCTTGCAGTCAGGTTGTTGTCGTCCATCTGCACACCACCGAAGGCCGTGATTCCGGGGCCGAGTGTGTACTGACCACCGATGATCCAGGTATCCTGATCATCAAGAGTGCCCGTACCAACAGTCTGAAGCTGATCGAAAGTCGTCTTGGCGTACTGAACACCAACTGCCCATGGACCCATGCCGTATTTCAGACCTGCGGACCATACCTTGCTGTCATTATCAGAAATACCGGCTATGTCCTTTACCTGTTTATAACCACCACCGATTGTGAAGCCTGCAACGCCAATAGAAGTACCAAAAGAGTATTCGCTCATATCTTCAGCAGCACCAAAAACTTTCCCCTCCTGATAACCTGCGGAGAACGCTACGTCAACAGCACCAAATTTGTTGACATAGTTGGCCGCAGCTGACCAACTGCGATCAAGACCGGCTTTGGGGTTCGGGGCCGAATACTGGCCATTTCCAAGGGAACCCGTTTCAGAGGTTCCATCGGGAACATAAGAACCACCCAACTGGAAGCCGGCGAAACGCGGTGTGAAATAGGTAATCTTGTCCACGTCCCGGAATCCGAACAGGTTCGGACGGGTGGTGTTCACCTGACCCGTCGGCCAAATGTTGGGCGAATCCGCGCCATACATCGGAACCGGTGACGGACTGGCGTAATGCATCAGGTATGCAGCACTGTCTTCTGAACCGATCAGAACGCGACCGAAGGAACCTTCAATAAAGATGAAGGTTTCGTCAAGCTGGTCGGCATTTGTATAGGCTTCGAGCTGAACCTCAACACCGAACTGGATACCGTTGTCCAGAGTAGTGGAACCCTTGAAGTGGATTTCACCTTCCTGCGTTACACGGTCAGAAGTACGGCTCGGCGTGCCAGCCGGCTCATCTGAATCCTGATAGAAGTATGTGGATTGCATATAGCCGCCAACATTAAGTTTGATTTTTTCAGCGGCCAAAGCAGGTGATGCAGCCAATGCACCAACTGCGACAAGCGCTGTTGTACCCAAGATTGCTTTTTTCATTTTGTCTCCCCTCTGCTCATCACAAGCTAGAGAACTAGATTAAAATACAGACGCAAGGCCGGTTGGCCCGTTAGTCAAGACGGAGTAAAGAAGGTTAATGGCCTCCCGGTCAAGCGCAAGACGATGGCGTTTTTACCAAAATTACCGGACTGTGCTTAAAAAGTCACATTTCTGCCGCACTGCGGATTTGCGGGGCGCGGGCCCGAATCCCGAAAAGAAGGCAACTCCCTTAATTTCTGCTGTTGTCGGGGCAAGAAAGCTGGCATAAACTCACCGTTCTTGATTTTGCCCAATTTCAAGCGTCTAGTAGCCAAGAAACATGAGGGTTTTGACAGATATGACACGACGAGGAAAATTTGCACTGGCGGGCGGATGCTGCCTGGCGCTTTTGCTGGCGGGGTGTGAATCTGATATGAGTTCGAATTCGACCTTTCCGACCTCAAGTCGCGGTCAGGTCTATCAGACGGGAAATGCGCCGGATGACACGATCTTCGGCAAGGGCGGTCTTTTTGGCGGTGATGAGAAGGACCTTCAGGATGGCCTTGGCGGCGGCGGCGGGGGTCTCGGCGTCAACGCCTATCTCTGGCGCGCGTCTCTCGATACCTTCTCTTTCATGCCGCTCTCTTCCGCCGATCCGTTCGGCGGCGTCATTATCACCGACTGGTATTCTTCCCCCGATTCCCCGAACGAGCGGTTCAAGGTCACCGTTTATATCCTGGATCGGCGCCTGCGCGCCGACGGGCTAAGGGTGACCGCTTTCAAGCAGAATCTGGATACGGCGAACCAGTGGATCGCTGTCCCACTCGCGCCCAAGGTAACGGCAGACCTTGAAAACGCCATTCTATCGAGGGCCCGCGGCCTCAGGGTAGCGCGCGAAGGCGAATAACCTTCTAAACGCCGGTCCTGTACCGGATTATAAGGCACGCCACCGCTTTTAATGACCCACGGGCGAATACGGATCGCCCCTCTTTTATGACATGATGACCAGGATGGAACGGGAAACAGGCTATGTCCCGCTATAACGCGAAAGAAGTTGAAGCCAAATGGCAGGCCGGCTGGGCCGAGCATAAGAGTTTCGAAGTAGAGGCCGATCCGGCCAAGCCGAAATATTATGTGCTGGAGATGTTTCCCTACCCGTCTGGCCGCATCCACATCGGCCATGTGCGCAACTACACCATGGGTGATGTGGTCGCTCGCTATAAAAAGGCGCAAGGCTTCAATGTGTTACACCCGATGGGCTGGGACGCGTTCGGACTGCCCGCCGAGAATGCCGCCCGTGACAAGGGTGTGCATCCGGCCGACTGGACTTATGCCAACATCGCCCATATGCGCGACGAGCTGAAGGGCATGGGCCTCTCCCTCGACTGGAGCAAGGAAATCGCCACCTGCCATCCCGGCTATTACGGGCATCAGCAGAAGCTCTTCCTTGATTTCTTCAAGAAGGGCCTCGTCTATCGCAAGGAAAGCTGGGTCAACTGGGACCCGATCGACATGACCGTGCTCGCCAACGAGCAGGTGATCGACGGCAAAGGCTGGCGCTCTGGCGCCGTGGTCGAAAAACGCAAGCTCGATCAATGGATGTTCCGCATTTCCGACTATAGCGAGGAACTGCTTGACGCGCTCGACACCCTCGATCGCTGGCCCGATCGCGTCCGCCTGATGCAGCAGAACTGGATCGGCCGCTCGCAAGGCGCCCATATCGCCTTTGACATTATCGGCGAGAGCGACCCGCTCAATATCTACACCACCCGGCCCGATACGCTCTTCGGCGCGAGTTTCATGGCAGTGTCCGCCGATCATCCGCTGACCCAGCGTCTCGCGAAGGATGATGCAAAGGTCGCGGCCTTCGTCGCCGAGTGTCACCAGATGGGGACCAGCGAAGAAGCCATTGAAAAGGCAGAGAAAAAAGGTGTCGATACGGGCCTGAAAGTCGCCCACCCCTTTATTGCGGGCAAAACACTCCCGATCTATGTCGCCAACTTCGTCCTGATGGATTATGGCACGGGCGCGATCTTCGGCTGTCCCGCCCATGACCAGCGCGACCTGGATTTCGCGCGGAAATACGGCCTGGAAGTCACGCCCGTTGTCTCCCCGGATGGAAATATCCCGGAAATCGGCGATGAGGCTTACACAGGCCCGGGCAAGATCATCAATTCCGACTTCCTGAACGGTCTGGAGGTTGAGGCCGCGAAGTCGGAGATTATCCGCCGGCTGGAGGAAATGGGTAAGGGCACGGAGAAGATCAATTACCGCCTGCGCGACTGGGGCCTCTCGCGGCAACGCTACTGGGGCTGCCCGATCCCGATGATCCATTGCGATAAATGCGGCACCGTGCCGGAGGCAGAGAAAAACCTTCCTGTCACCCTGCCCGATGACGTCACCTTCGACAAGCCGGGCAACCCGCTCGATCATCACCCGACATGGAAGCATGTCAAATGCCCGGAATGCGGGGGCGATGCCACGCGCGAGACGGACACCATGGACACTTTCGTCGACAGTTCCTGGTATTTCGCGCGCTTCTGTTCCCCGCGTGCCGAGGTGCCGGTGGACCGGACAAAAGTCGATTACTGGCTGCCGGTCGATCAGTATATCGGCGGGATCGAGCATGCGATCCTCCATCTTCTCTATTCGCGCTTTTATTCCCGCGGCATGATGGAAACCGGCTGGTCCGATGTGAAGGAACCCTTTGCCGGGCTGTTCACGCAAGGCATGGTCACCCATGAAACCTATAAGTCATCCGGCGGCGAATGGCTGCTCCCCGATGAGGTCGGCCACAACGATGCGGGAGAGCTGGTGGAGCTGGCAAACGGCAAGCCCGTCACCGTCGGCGGCGTCGAGAAGATGTCGAAATCGAAGAAAAACGTTGTCGATCCCGGCGCGATTATCGAGAAATTCGGCGCCGACGCCGCGCGCTGGTATGTCCTTTCCGACAGCCCGCCCGATCGTGATATGGAATGGACCGATGCGGGCGCAACCGGCGCCTGGCGCTTTGTCCAGCGCCTGCATCGCTATATTTCGGAGAATCTCGACATGGCCGCCGCGGTGGATACTCCGGCACCGGCTGACTTTTCCGATGCGGCTTTGGGCCTTCGCAAAGTTGCCCATAAAACGGTCGCCCAGGTCACCCAGAATATCGAGGATCTGCATTTCAACAATGCGATCGCCCGTATCTATGAATTCATGAAAGCGCTTAGCGAGGTCAAATTCGAAGACAGCGTCGATGTGAAATGGGCGCTGCGCGAGAGCATGGAGACGATTGTCAAGCTCATCGCCCCGATGATGCCCCATCTCGCGGAGGAACTCTGGCAGATGCTGGGGCATGACACCATGCTGGTGGATACGGACTGGCCAAAGGCAGACCCTGCCTTGATTGTGGAGGACAGGGTGACCATGGCGGTTCAGGTAAAAGGCAAGCTGCGCGCCACCATAGAGGTGTCACTCGATGAGGAGGCGGCGAAGGTGGAAGAAATTGCACTCGCGCAGAAATCAGTCCAGAATGCCATCGGCGAAAACGCCATTCGCAAAGTCATCGTTGTACCGAACCGGATCGTCAATGTCGTTATTTAGGGTCAGCCTTGTTTTCCTGATTATGAGCCTCGCGGCGGCCTGCGGGTTTCAGCCGCTCTATGGCAGCGCGACCCGCAACGCCGATGTTCAGGAAAAGCTGGCGCAAATGTATATCGAGCCGATGCCGGGACGCACCGGCCAGATTTTACGCAACGAACTGCTCGATCTCGCCAATCCGGGCGGCATCCCAAGAGAGCCGGTCTATCGGTTGAAGATCACCACGGAAACCCGCGCCGAGGGCCTTGCCATTCAGAGCGACGATACGAAAACCCGCTTTAACCTGACCCTCACCAGTAAATTCTTCCTGGTCAATATCGCCGAGCAGGAAGTGCTCTATACCGGATCGACGCAGAATATTGCGTCCTATAACGTGGTGCAGTCGGAATTTGCCAACCTGTCGGCCGCGAAGAATGCGGAAAAACGGGCCGCCCTTGTCGCCGCCGAGCAGATAAACCAGCAGCTTTCCGTCTATTTCTCGGGGCGCTAGGCCGTGGAGCTGACGAGCAGCAGGTTCCCCGCTTTCCTTAAATCCCGCGACCCGAAACTCCGGATTTTCCTGTTTTATGGCCCCGATGAAGGGCTTGTGCGGGAGCTGTCGCGCAGCCTCTGCCTGAGCGTGGTGGACAGCCTCGATGATCCTTTCCGTTTTATCGATATCCAGGCATCCGAGCTCGCGGCGGACCCCACCCGCCTGATGGATGAGGTCACGGCCATCTCTATGATGGGCGGGGAGCGGGTGGTGCGCCTGCGCGGCGCGAACAACAATTCGAAAGGCTATCTGGAACCGGCAACGGAGCAGGACCTGCCGGACAGCCTTCTGGTGATCGAGGCGGGCGATATCCGCAAAGACAGCGCCCTCGTCAAGATGATCAACAAGGCCCCCCATGGCGTCGTGACGCATTGCGCCCATGACAAGGCGCAGGACATTCTCGGCCTGATCAAGGAGGTTCTGGGCGCGGCAAACATCGATCCGCCCCGCGAAGTCATTGATTATCTTCGCGAAAATCTGGGGAGCGACCGCGCCATTTCCCGTCAGGAACTGGACAAGCTGGTCCTCTATATGCGCGGGCGCACCGACCCGATGACGCTCGCGGATGTACGCGCAAATATCGGGGATTCTTCCGCGCAGAATATCTTCGATATCATGGATGCGGCGCTTCTTGGCAATCTGGACGGGCTGGAACGCCAGCTCAACAAGGCCTTTTCCGCCGGCGAAAGCCCCATCGGCTTCCTTCGCATCATTCAAGGACAGCTCAAACAGCTGCATAAGGCCGCCGCCCTTCGCGATGCGGGCGCGCGCGCCGAGGATGCCATCCGCAAGGCAGGCATTGTCTATTTCAACCAGAAAAAGGCGGCGGTGCAGATTTCCGGCAAGTCGAGCCGCCATATGGCGATCTGCCTCGATATTACGCTGGATGCGGAAATCAAATGCAAAACAACGGGGTATCCCGAGGAGGCGATCTGCCGCCGGGCCCTGATGCGCATCGCCATGGCCAACCGGAAGCGATAGATGAAGCGGCCGGATCTCATTATTTTTGATTGCGACGGCGTCCTGGTAGATACGGAACCGGTGTCCAACGCGGTCCTTGCAGAAAACCTGACCCGTCACGGCCTGCCGCTTTCAAAGGAAGACTGCATCGGGATGTTCACCGGCTGGAGCATGGTCAATGTCGAGCAGGAGGCCATCCGCCTCGGTGCGACCCTTCCCGAGAACTGGATCGCCGCCGTCTATGCCGAGGAGTTCGAGGCGCTGAAGCGGGGTGTGGATGCGGTAAAGGGCATTCCCGAAATCCTCGACCGGCTGGAGAGCCTGGATATTCCCTTTTGCGTCGCCTCCAACGGGAGCGAGGAGAAGATGGCGATCACCCTTGGCCAGACAGGCTTGTTCCCCCGGTTTCAGGGCGCGATGTTCTCCGCCCATACGCTCAACACCTCGAAACCCGATCCGGCGCTGTTTCAGGCCGCACTCGAAGCGTTCAAAGTCGATCCCGCCCGCGCCGTGGTGATCGAGGACAGCGTTTTAGGCGCGACCGGCGCGGCCCGCGCCAATATCCCCTGCTACGGCTACGCCCCTCACGAGGGCGGCGCCGACCTCGCCGCCACCGGCGCAAAGGTTTTCAAGGAAATGCGGGAGTTAGCGGAATTACTTGGGTTTTAAACCGGAAATTTAGCGCCGAAATCCTCGCCCTCAATGCGGGCGATATTGGCAACGAAGCTGATGGTGTGATAGGCGCCGCAAAGCGCAATGATTTCAAGTTGTTGGTCGAGAGACCAGGCGGATTGGAATTTTTCGAGCGTATCGCCGCTTAAATCGGCCCTCTCGCAGATTTCATCGACAACGCGGATGAGAAACCCTTCCCCCGGCGGCCAACAAGGCGCATTGGCACTTTCCAGCCGTGTTGCCCGGATCTGCTCGGGGGTGAATTTCACATGCTCCGCGAAGGCGCCCACATGCACGCCCCATTCATATTCGCAGTTTCGGTTCGCGGTGACACGAAGGATGACAATCTCGCGCTCGCGCATGGAAAGCGGGCTTTCCCGGTCCAGCAGGTTGGGAACCCCTTTTTTGAGGAACCGGCGGCTGTTCGCAAAAACGCGGAACAGTTTCAGGATATAGCCGTTCCGCTGCGGATAAGTCGTTAATATTTCGCCGATTTCCAGCGCAAACGGCTCTTTGATCGGTTTCAAAACATGGTTCATTTCTGGTTTTCCTTATGCTATGGTTTCTGTAGCAGCAGTATGCTACAAAATATGTAGCGTCAAGAAGGAATTGGAAATGCAGCCAAAAAAGCCGGGAACGAGGGTACGTGGGTCAACAACCGGACGGCCGATCATGGTGCTGTTCGATGTGCTCGGGCAACGCTGGACATTACGTATTCTCTGGGAATTGCGCCATGGTCGCCTTAACTTCCGCGACCTCCGCGCCCAGTGCGACGACATATCGCCGACGGTGCTGAATGCACGGCTCAAAACGCTGCGGGAGCTTGCGCTCATTGATCACCAGGATGGCGGCTATGCCTATACAAGCGCCGGGGCGGAACTGTCAAACAAGCTCGCAGGCTTCGACCAATGGGCAGAAAACTGGGCAAAATCGCTCGATTTGTCATAATCCGGTTGTCAGCGGCTGGTATTTTCCGGGCCGCAAACCTATAGTTTCGTTACATCCCTGCAGCCGAGGCCCATGCGAATGCCAAACTCACCTGACATCACCACCATCGAAGCGCTGGAGGCGCTGTATGGCGGCGTTAATCCGAACTCGCTGGCGAAGGAGACACCGTCCCTAACGCCGGAATATCGCCGCTGGATCGAGGAGGCACCGTTTTTTGCGCTGGCGAGCAGCGGGGAAGCCGGGCTTGATTGCTCACCCCGGGGGGATGCGGCGGGGCAGCTTTTCCGCATTCTCGATGATCGGCATATTGCCATTCCGGACCGGCGGGGGAATAACCGCCTCGACACCTTGCGGAACATTGTTCATGATCCGCGCGTTGCCCTGCTCTTCCTTGTTCCGGGGATCGAGGAGACGCTGCGCATCAACGGCCGCGCGGCTATAACGACAGAATCTGAATTAATTCAAAGTTTTAGGGTTGGCGCCACGACGCCGCTCTCGGTCATTCTGGTAGAAATCGACGCGGTGTATTTCCAATGCGCCCGCGCCCTCAAGCGCTCAAAACTCTGGGATCCGGCCACATTCCGCTCCCGCGGCGATGTGCCGACCGCCGGGCAGATGACGCGCGGTGCCAAACCCGACTTCGATGCCGAAACCTATGACGCCGAGCTCCCCGCCCGCCAGCAATCTTCCCTCTATTAAGGGATGACAGGTTGAGCGACGGGCGGGGGTCACCAGACAAAAGCTATTGCGGCCTCTTGGACCCGGCGATAACCGCATAACCCGGCCGGACGAGGGGGAAAACCCCTTTTACCAGGCCAGTCTGGTGGGAGAAGCGTGCGCCGAACTTCTGGGCAAGCCGGCGCATGGCCATGTTGTTGGGCACGAAGTTCACCGTTAGAGCATCGATATGGCTGTCACGCGCATATCGAAGCGCGAGGGTCATCAGCTCTGTCCCGATCCCGATCTGCTGCCAATCATCCTCGACACTGATGGCGAGCTCCGCCTCTGAAGGCGAAACGCCGGTTCCGAACCTGAGCTCGACAACACCGCGAAGGTCTGGCCCCAGAAACGCGCCGAAGATGATCGGCAGAGGCCGTCCTTCGTTCCGGCAATATTGCGCCACAACATGATGTGAGACAGGAGAGCCAAACCGGAGAGCCCGGCTTTCCGGGCTAAGCCGTTGTAAATGCGGCAATAACAGATCATGCTCCGCTGGACGGAGTTCTCTGCAAAAGGGCGGGATATAGCCCGGCAGAAGTTTCAGTCCGGCGGCGTTGAACGGCTCAGTCATAATGGAGCCTTGTCTGTTGATGACGGAGGGTTGATGCCTCCAACCGGGCCGTCATCCACTTTCCGGCAGGCTTCAGCCCCTGGTAAAGCATGGAAAAGAATTTGCGGACCAACGCATTAGCGCGCCCCATCAACTTCAGAACTTCCTCAGCCCGAAGTCGGCGGCCCTCCCGGACGCTGCGATTTATGTCCGCAAGGCTGATATTTCCTGAATTATGCTCGTGTAACAGATCATTCATCGAAATTTCCTTTTTTACTCTTGCGAAAGACATCTTCAGCAGCCATATTTATGCTGCATTGCAACAATATATACGGCACTGCACCATTTGATAATGGCCTGACTGGTCAAAACTGTTTTGACCCGCAGGAAAAGATGGAGACACAAGTCCCATGGACATCGCCAGCCAGATGATCCTGTTCGCGAATGTCGTGGATCATGGCAGCTTCTCAGCCACGGCACGCGCCCTCGGCCTGACCCCGTCGGCCGTCAGCAAACAGATAAGCCAGCTTGAAGACCGGCTCGGCGTCCGGCTCCTGAACCGGTCCACCCGGCATATTTCAACGACATTGGAAGGACGCACATTCTATGAGCGCTGTGCCGAGATTTCTGCGGGTGTGACCCGCGCCGAGGAACTGGCGCAGTCCTTCAGCGGCCGTCCGCAGGGGAATTTGCGCATCGCGGTGACAGTGGCGTTTGGTAAAGCCTGCCTGATGCCCCTGATACCCGCCTTTACCGCCAGTTTCCCGGAGGTGAAGGTCGCGCTGGAGCTGACGGACCGGCAGATTGACCTCTCCGAATCCGACTACGACCTCGCCATCCGTTTTCCCGAGCAGATTACCGATGCCTCGCTCGTTGCCTGCAAACTCGCCAGCAGCAAGCGCCATCTCTGCGCCTCACCGGCCTATCTTGAGGCGCATGGCGCGCCGCAAACGCCGGACGACCTCAAAAATCACAACTGTCTCAGGATTTCGACGGTGGCGAACTGGAATGACTGGCATTTTCGCAAAGGCGAGGAAACCTGGACCTTCGCGGCCAATGGCAATTTCGATGCCAACAGCGCCGATGCGGTCTATCACGCGACCCTCGCCGGGCTCGGCATTGCGCAGCTTTCCTCCTATCTCGTGGATCCGGACATCGCCGCGGGCCGTCTCGTCACGCTGCTGCCGGACTATGAGGAAAAGGCCACGGATATCTTCGCCGTCTATTCCGACAAACGCAACCTGTCCCCGAAGGTCCGGGTCTTCATCGACTACCTCGTCGAACATTTCCGCCCCCTCCCGCATTGAGGCAGGCCGCGAACATCCGCATTTCGCTATCCGGCCTTAAGAATATATTCAGGATTGTTTTTATATTATGATTATTCTTATAAATGGTGCTTTCAGGATGGTTCGTGACGAACAATGGATATTACGCGGATTAAAACGGCGCTCTCCCGCCTTATGCGGAAGAAATGGGTCTGGTTTCTCCTCATCATCGCCGGTTTCTGGACCGCATCGCACGTTTGGGATTACTACAAACTCCTCTCCGGCCAGACACCAATGTACGATGTCGCCATCAAACTCAAGGTCGGCGACGAACTTGTCGAGATAAACCGCACGGTTCCCTGCCTAGAAATTCCACAAGGAGAGGCATTACCTTACCTAGTCAAACCATCGAAATGGTTTAAACGACCTTTTCGGTATTTTTCACGCGATATGTCAACAGGTGCGGAACTGGAAGACGGCCGCGGGGTAATGGTCACGATCCCGACGGTCTGTGATTTGGTCCAAAAAGCAGAAAAGGAAAAGGCTGAAGGAAATGTTATGCCGGATGGCTTTATGCCGATGGTGGCGCTTCTGGATAATGCGGATGATCCGCAGGTAGTCAAACTGATTGCATCACGTAGCTACTACCGGCGTGATGATCGCGAAGTCGATCTTCTTGAGTATGATATCACGCCAAGCCCCAAATGGGCCTTCCCCAGCTTTATGGACAAGTTCAACTGGCTTCGCAGTTTTGACCCTGCAAGCGCGAAAATTGGCAATTCAAAAAAGATGTATTTCAAGCGTGGTTTTTTGATGGGCATGCCGCTTGAAATGTTTCGTATGAATAATCCGGAAAATGTGCCAGTTGACGGCTTGAAAGAGCCGACATCTTTATTCGACATACCGGGATTTAAATACCCTGAAGATTTAACTCTGCCAAGAATCCCGGGATTTGGCTTATTCGGATTACCTTTCTTTAGTGTCGATCAGCAAAGATGGGCCTTCGAAGAACAAACTTCTTATGACCACGTAATACCGATATTTCAGACATCTGAAGGCAATACCTATGATACGGATCAGCAAGGTTACCTGATGCTATACAGGAGCTCAGGGGGATCAAGCAGGCCTGGGGAAATCATCGAGTGGAGTGACGACAAGAAAAGCATTGTAAGCCGGAGGAACATCTACGAATACGAGTTAATGAAGGACGGTAAAAAATTGCCTATGACTACGGAGACCCTTCGATTTTGATCTGGGCCAACACAAATACTACGGCAACCTTTTTTCTATGATCCAGAGACCGGCTTCGTTTATTGGCTCAGTGATCGAGAAATTAAATTTCCGGATTTGTAATATCTGCACCTTTAAATAGAATTAATCCTTCAGCGCATCACCGAGGGCGTTTTTGATTTCGTCGTCGTAGCCATAGTCCTCTTCGTCGTCCTCATCCTCCTCTTCCGAGGTTTCTTCGGGCTCAGGCGCGGGCTCATCTTCAGTGTCTTCTTCGGCGTCTTCGGCGAATTCATCCTCGAGATCATCGTCCTCGTCGAGCGGATCCTCCTCCGGTTCGTCGCGGAAGAAGTTCAGCGGCTCCCGCGTCAGGCGGCGGCAGGCTTCATCGAGCTGGTCGAGGTCCCCATAGTGGATGGTCAGCGTCCCGTTACCCGTATCGAAATGATCAATTGAGACTTCCATTCCGATGGCGGCGCCGAGATCATCCTCCAGCGCGCGGACATCCGGGCTTTTCATCACCCGGCGCTCCATGACCCCAAGCGGCCCTTCTCCGTCTTTACGATGGCCCTTTTTCTTGACGAGCTTTTCCACAGCACGGACGCTAAGTCCTTCCCGCACAATCTTTTTCGCCAGTTCCTCTGCATTGTCCTGATTGATGAGCGATCGTGCCGCCCCGGCCGACAATTTGCCCTCGCGCACCATCGTCTGCACGGATGGCGGCAGGGTCAGGAGCCGCATCATATTCGCAACATGGGTCCGGCTCTTGCCGACATGCTGAGAGAGGGTTTCCTGGGTATGATCGAATTCCCCCATGAGCCGCTTGTAGGCCTCCGCCTCTTCTATCGGCGACAGGTCCTCGCGCTGGATATTCTCGATCAGCGCAATTTCCATGGTCTCGGCGTCGGTCAGCTCCTTGATGATGACCGGCACCTGATGCAGCTGCGCCATCTGCGCCGCGCGCCACCGCCGCTCCCCGGCGATAATCTCATACTCGCTGTCGGAGGTGGGATTTCGGCGCACTAGAATAGGTTGCAATACGCCCTTTTCCGCAATGGAGGCGGCGAGGCTGTCCAGCGCCTCCTGATCCCAGTCGAGGCGCGGTTGAAACTTGTTCGCGCGCATCTGCTCCACCGGAACTTCCTTGGCCGAACGCACCTTGTCGAGATCGGCATAATCCGCGGCCACGTCGTCGCCCAGCAGGGCGGAAAGCCCCCGCCCCAGTTTCTTCTTTGAAATATCGTCAGTCATTCTCTATTCGCATTCCGGCCGTCAGGCCGCATTGAGGTGGCGTTCCCGCCGGATCACTTCACTGGCAAGGCGGATATAAGCCTGGCTGCCGGCGCAGCGGTGATCATAGATCAGGACCGGCTTGCCATGGCTCGGCGCCTCCGAAATCCGGACATTGCGCGGGATCACCGTCCGGTAGACCTTGTCGCCGAGAAAGTCGCGGACATCCTGCGCCACCTGAAGCGACAGATTGTTGCGCTTGTCGAACATGGTCAGGACAACCCCCTGTATTTCAAGCCCGGGATTGAGGGTGAGACGCACCCGCTCAATCGTTTTTATCAGCATGCTGAGGCCTTCAAGCGCAAAAAACTCGCATTGCAGCGGCACAACGACCGCATGCACGGCCACCATCGCGTTCAGGGTCAGCAGGTTCAGCGAGGGCGGGCAATCGACGAGGATGTAATCATATTCGCCCCGCACTTCCGACACCGCATCATACAGCCGATGACTGCGGCGGTCGAGTTCAATCAGCTCCAGCTCGGCGCCGGAGAGATCCGCGGTCGAGGGAACCACGTCGAGCTGCGGGATGCTGGTCTTATGGATGGCGGCCCGGATCGGCGTTTCTCCCATAAGGACGCCATAGACATTTTCGCCCCGGTCTTCGCGGCCAATGCCAAGCCCGGTGCTCGCGTTGCCCTGCGGATCGATATCGACAATCAGGACTTTCTGGCCAATCGCGGCGAGCGCCGTTGCCAGATTTATGGTTGTGGTGGTTTTACCAACGCCGCCTTTTTGATTTGCAATGGCCAGGATACGCGCAGATACCAGATTATGAAGACTTGCCACATCGTTACTCATGATTCTCAGGCCTCTCTAGACTATGATCGGCGGCGCAACTTGGAAATTTTCAGGATGCAGCCGTCTTCACTTGTTAAACTACGGAGTTTCTTAATCTCCATATTCCAACATTTAGAGGCTATCGTCAATTCCTCATCTACATCTTGTCCTTTTAAAAAGAATAATTCTGTGTCTTTCCGGACAAAGGGTTCCGCGAGGGTCAGCAGCTTTTCGAGCGGGGCCAGCGCCCGGGCGGAGATAATATCGGCCTCCAGAGGCTCCATGTCCTCGATCCGGCGATTGTGAACAGTCACACCCGCCGATGTTTCACGTGAAATATTTTGCATGAAGAGGCATTTGCGCTGGTCGCTTTCGACCGCGTGAACCTCGAAGTCGCTGCAAATCGCGATCACCAGCGGCGGGAAGCCCGCCCCGCTTCCAAGGTCGATCCAGCGACCGGTGGTTCTCGCCGTGTGGGACAGAAGTTGCGCGCTGTCGAGCATATGGCGCCGCCAGAGATCGGGGAGCGTGGATTTTCCGACGAGATTGATCGCCTTTTGCCATTTCTGCAATAGCTCTCCATATATCCGGAGCCGCTCCAATGTTTCACGTGAAACATTCAGCGCTGATCCGAAGTCGTCAGGTCCGAAGGGACGATGCGGCTCAGCCATGCCGGCGATGCGCTCCGCGCTTCACATAGGAGAGAAGCGCCGTCAGGGCCGCAGGGGTCACACCGGAAATTCGCGCCGCCTGGCCAAGGGTCGTCGGGCGGACCGCCGCGAGCTTGGTCCGCACTTCCATGGAGAGGCCGGCGACGTCTTCAAACACCAGATCATCGGGCAGCCGCAGTGTCTCATCTTTCCGGAAGTCCCTGATGTCCGACTTCTGCCGCTCCAGATAGCCACTATACTGCGCGTCTATGGCAATCTGATCCAGAATTTCTGGTGTGAAACCAGAGACTTCAGGCCATACGCGCGCAATGTCTACCGTCGTGATCTCCGGATAGGCCAGCAAATCCGACGCCGTCCGGCGCACACCATCCTGATTGACATTGAAGCCGTGACGGCGGGCTTCATTGGGGGTCATGCTGAAGCGATCAAACAGCGCCCGCGCCGCTTCAAGCTCTTCCCTCTTCGCGCGATAAGCCGCCTCGCGCTCAGGACCGATGCAGCCGATTTCGAGCCCGAGCCCGGTCAGCCGCTGATCCGCATTGTCCGCCCGCAGGATCAACCGATACTCCGCGCGGGAGGTAAACATGCGATAGGGCTCTTTCGTGCCCCGGGTGATCAGGTCATCGATCATCACCCCGATATAGGCATCGGCCCGATCGAGAATAACATCCTCGCCCCGACCGGCGCTGCGGGCCGCATTCAGTCCGGCCATCAGCCCCTGCGCCGCCGCTTCCTCATATCCGGTGGTCCCGTTGATCTGTCCGGCAAGATACAGGTTTTTGAGCCGCCGGGTCTCGAGAGTCGGCTTCAACTCCCTTGGATCGACGAAATCATATTCAATGGCATAACCCGGGCGATACCATTCCACCTTTTCCAGTCCCGGAATAGAGCGCAGGAACGCTATCTGAACATCTTCCGGCAGCGACGTGGAAATACCGTTGGGATAGATCGTATCGTCATCAAGGCCTTCCGGCTCCAGGAAGATCTGATGTCCCGGCTTTTCGGCGAAGCGCACGACTTTATCCTCGATCGACGGGCAGTAGCGCGGGCCAGTCCCCTCGATCTGCCCGGAATACATGGGCGCCCGATGAAGATTGTCCCGGATGATCCGGTGGGTCTGCTCGGTCGTGGTCGTGATATGGCAGGAAATCTGCGGTGTCGTGATCTTCTTCGTGAGAAAAGAGAAAGGAACAGGAATATCATCTCCCGGCTGCTCCTCCAGCACCGACCAGTCGATCGTCCCGCCCTTGAGCCGCGCCGGCGTGCCGGTTTTAAGCCGCCCGAGCTCGAACCCGGCGCGCTCCAGCGTGTCGGACAGCCCGTTGGAGGGCGCATCGCCAATCCGTCCGGCGGGGATTTTCGTCTCCCCCATATGAATAAGACCCCGGAGGAAGGTGCCTGTAGTCAAAATTACCTTACCACAGGGAATTTCTGTTCCGCCTGCGGTAATCACCCCGGAGACAACTCCGTCCGTGACCATCAGGTCTTCCACCGCCGCCGCGCGGATGTCCAGATTTTCCTGATCCCGGAGGGCGGCCTGCATGGCCTCCCGATAGAGTTTGCGGTCCGACTGCGCCCGTGGGCCCCGAACGGCGGGTCCCTTGCGGCGGTTCAAAAGCCGGAACTGGATACCCGCGGCATCGGCAACCCGGCCCATCACCCCGTCCAGCGCATCGATCTCCCGCACCAGATGGCCTTTGCCAAGACCGCCGATGGCCGGATTACAGGACATCTCGCCGATGGTTTCCAGCTTGTGGGTGATCAGGAGGGTCGCGGCCCCAAGGCGCGCGGAGGCCGCCGCCGCCTCGCAGCCCGCATGTCCCCCACCGATTACAATGACATCATATCGCTTCATCGCGGCACCCTTGAAATTCCGCCCCTACATAACGGGAATCCGGCGCATTTACAAGACGGGAGCGTCTCTGTCCGTCAAAATGTTTCACGTGAAACACTGAATATATACTGCGGGCCGATGTTTCACGTGAAACATTCCCTCCCGCCTCTATTTTCCAATACAGAAATCGCCGAAAATCACGTCCAGCACGTCTTCCACATCGATCCGCCCGGTAATCCGCCCCAGCGCGCGGACGGCAAGGCGAATATCTTCCGCTGCCAGCTCCGGTTCCATGGATCCATCGAATCGTTCGAGGGCCGCAGCGCACTCCTCCAGCGCCTGGCGATGGCGCACGCGGGTCAGGGCCGGAGCGCCGGAAAGATCGAGGCGGTTCGTCACATCCATCTCCAATTCGGCCAGAAGAGCATCCAGCCCTTCTCCCGCCATGACCGACAGTGGGAAAAGACGCGGCGCAGTCTCCGTCTCCGGTTTTTCTACGACCAGGTCGGTCTTGTTGACCAGCCGGTAATCCCCGTCCTGTAGCAGGTCGGCGAATTCATCCGGGATCATGGGCGCGTCCGCCGTTGTCATGAAAAGGCGGATATCCGCCCGCGCCGCCCGCTCCCGCGCCCGTCGGACGCCTTCCCGCTCGATCCTGTTGTCCGAAAGCCGTAATCCCGCTGTATCGACGATTGTCACCGGATATCCGGCGAGATCCATCGGAACCTCGATAATATCGCGGGTCGTTCCCGCTTCGTCGGATACAATCGCCGCGTCGCGCCGGGCCAGCGCGTTCAGAAGGCTTGATTTTCCGACATTGGGCCGCCCGAGAATGACGACATCCAGCCCTTCGCGTATTTTCTCCCCGCGATGACCATCGGAAAGATGATCAATAATCTCTTTCTTTAACAACGCAACTTTCGGGGCGACCGCCGCCGCGACCCCGCCCGGCAAATCCTCATCGGGGAAATCGATATCCGCCTCGAGATGCGCAAGAGAAGAAACCAGCGCCGAACGCCATCCTTCATAAATCCGGCCGAGTTCCCCCTGCATCTGGCGAAGCGCCTGGGTGGCCTGCGCTTCCGTCTCCGCATTTACGAGATCGCCGAGGCCTTCCGCTTCGGTCAGGTCCATCTTGCCATGCTCGAAGGCGCGGCGTGTAAATTCCCCCGGCATTGCGGGCCGATGCCCGGGAAATCCCGAGAGTTCCTCCATCACCGCCGCAAGAATGGCCGGACCGCCATGCAGATGCAGCTCGACCACATCCTCCCCGGTAAAACTTTCCGGCCCTTTGAAGAGAATGACAAGTGATTGATCTATAACGCTTTTATTTGAAGAACGATAAAGATTGCGAAGGCTCGCGACCCGTGGATCGGGCGCAGTCTTCCCCGTCATCCCCTCGAGCGACGCCACGGCGCCCGGGCCCGAGATGCGCACGACGGCGACCCCGGCACGGCCCCGACCGCTCGCCAGCGCGTAAATGGTATCGGTGAAACTCATGGTGACACCCGCCCGGAAGGCGCGCGGCTATTTGCCGTCATTGTCGCCTTTGGCAAATTGCGACCAGAACAGCTTCTGCATCTGCTCCATGCCCTGGATGCCCGCCGGAAGCCATGTCTTCATCATATTCTCCGGATCGAGATTGCCGATATTCTCCAGCATCTTGGCCTGCAGCTCTTTCATAACCGCCTCCTGCATCTTCTCGACGTCCGGCAATCCGAGAAAAGTCCTTGCTTCCTGTGGCGTGCAATCAATATCAACTGTTATCTTCATGAGCGGCATACTCCTCATTGATCCGGCGACGGTTGCTCTGGTACAACAAACCCCATAGGTTCCTATATACCGAAACAGGGGTGCAAGAACAGGTTTGAGATGAAAAATTTACTCGGCGCGGAAACAAGCCCCTATCTTCTCCAGCATCAGGACAATCCGGTGCATTGGCAGCCCTGGAGCGCAGAAACCCTAGCACTTGCGAAGAAAGAAGGTAAGCCGATTCTGCTCAGTGTCGGCTATGCGGCCTGTCACTGGTGCCATGTGATGGCGCATGAAAGCTTTGAGGACGAGACGACCGCGGCGCTGATGAATGATCTCTTCATCAATATCAAGGTCGATCGGGAGGAACGGCCCGATATCGACCAGATTTACCAGACGGCCCTCGCCTTGCTCGGCGAACAGGGCGGATGGCCGCTGACCATGTTCCTCAATTCCAGTGGCGAGCCCTTCTGGGGCGGCACCTATTTTCCGCCGGCGAACTCCTACGGTCGGCCGGGGTTTCAGAATGTGCTCCAGACCGTCTCCGATATTTTCAGGAACGAGCCCGAAAAAGTCACCAAAAACCGCGATGCCCTGAAGGAGGCACTGAAAAACCTCAACCGTGGCCTGGATGGGGAGCGGCCGAAACTGACCCTGGAAATCATGGACCGCATCGCTGCCCGCTATGCCGAGGAGGCGGATCCGGAGCATGGCGGCATAGGCTCGGCCCCGAAATTCCCGCAAACCTATGTGCTGGAGAATATCTGGCGGAGTTATCTGCGCACCGGCAATATGTCCCTGTCGGAGATTGTGATCAAGGCCCTCACCGCCATGTCACAAGGGGGGATTTATGATCATCTTGGCGGCGGATATGCGCGCTACTCGACCGATACCTTCTGGCTCGCCCCGCATTTCGAGAAGATGCTTTATGACAACGCGCAAATCCTCGATCTTTTGCTGCTCGTGCATCATGAGACGAAATCGGAACTGTTCGAGGAGCGCATCTATGAGACAATCGGCTGGCTGCTTCGCGAGATGACAACGCCGGAGGGCGGGTTTGCCGCCACCATCGATGCGGATTCGGAAGGTGTTGAAGGCAAGTTTTATGTCTGGTCCAAGGATGAGATTGACGAAATCCTCGGTGATCATGCCCCGCATTTCGCGGAGATATATGGGGTCTCCGCCGAAGGAAATTGGGAAAATACGAATATTCTCAACAGGGTAAAATATCCAGACCGGCTCGATATCGAGGCCGAGGCGGCCCTGGCGCCATGGCGCCAGAAACTGTTCGAGCATCGGGAGAGCCGCATTCGCCCGACCCTCGATGACAAGGTTCTTACCGACTGGAACGGCCTGATGATTGCAACGCTGGCTCGCGCGGGACAGTATTTCGGTGAGGCGCACTGGATTGAGGCGGCGGAGAACGCCTTCGTCGCCATCACAACGCATTCCATGGAAAATAATGGCCGCCTCCATCACAGTTTCCGCCTCGGGCGGGCGCAGCATACGGGACTTCTCGACGACTATGCCAATATGGCGCGCGCGGCCATCGCTCTTTATGAGATAACCGGCAAGGGCTTTTACCTGGAGCGCGCCGAACAATGGGCCGATATTCTCGACAAACATTTCTGGGATCATAACGGCGGCGGATATTTCTTCACCGCCGATGATGCGGAAGCCCTGATCGTGCGCAGCAAGAACGCCCATGACAATGCGGTTCCCGCCGGCAACGGCACAATGCTGGAAGTTCTCGCAAAACTGCATCTGCTGACCGGAAAACGGGAGCCGTTCGAGAAGGCAACCGAGCTTCTGCGATGTTTCTCGGCGGAGCTGGGCCGGAATTTCTTCCCGCTTGGAACGCTGCTCAATAATTTCGAGACATTGGTCAATGCCCGCCAGATCATTATCATTGGCGAGCGTAGCGATCCGCAAGTTATTGACCTGATTAATGTTTTGAAGGATTTCAGCCTGCCGTCGAAAGTTGTGAACGTGCTGGAGGATACCAGTACTCTCCCCTTCGATCATCCGGCGAAGGACAAGACGAAACTGGAGAACAAACCGACGGCCCATCTCTGTAGCGGGCCGACCTGTTCGCTGCCTGCCAATTCCGTCGTCGATTTCGCCGCTCTGCTGAAGGAAGCAACGCAACATGCCCCAGCTTAGCCTGCACAGCCCCGTCGGCGATCTAACCGTCACGGAGGAGGACGGTGTTATCATCTCCCTCGACTGGGGATGGGTTCCGGCGGAATGGCAAAACAGAACCCCCCTGCTTGAACGCGCCGTGGACCAGCTGAACCGCTATTTCGATGGGGAAATTGGCGATTTCGATCTGCCCCTTGACCCGCCCGGCACGGCGTTTCAAAAGAAAGTCTGGTCGGAAATGCTGAAAATTCCGGCCGGACAAACGAAAAGCTACGGAGAGATTGCGAAAATACTCAACTCCGCCGCTCAGCCGGTGGGTACGGCCTGCGGCGCCAACCCGATCCCGATTATCATTCCCTGTCACAGAATACTTGCAGCGGGTGGCAAGATGGGGGGATACTCGGGCCTTGGTGGGCTGGAGACGAAAACAGCGCTGCTCCGGCTTGAAAAAGCCCTGCCGCATGAACAGCAACAGCTTGATTTATAATAATAAACTGTGGGCGCAGTTATAAAGGGAAAAACAATGACAAAAGCGATGGTACAAACAGAAGTCGGTGGACCCGAAGTCATGAAATGGCAGGATGTCGAGCTTGGCAGCCCCGGAAAGGGCGAGGTTCGCCTGCGCCATACCGCCGTCGGCCTCAATTTCATCGACATCTATTTCCGCACTGGTCTCTATCCGGCCCCGCTCCCCATGACAACGGGCATGGAGGCCGCCGGAGTGATTGAGGAAATCGGCGAAGGGGTGACGGGCTTCTCTGTCGGCGATCGCGTCGCCTATGCGGGCCGCCCCGTCGGTGCCTATTCGGAGGCGCGGGTGATGCCGGCGGATATCCTGATCAAGCTGCCCGACAGTATCGACGATAAAACCGCCGCGGCGATGATGCTCCAGGGGATGACGACGGAATATCTCCTGCAGCGAACGTTTCACGTGAAACAAGGCGATACCATCCTGTTTCATGCGGCGGCGGGCGGTGTCGGCCTCTTTGCCTGTCAGTGGGCACGGCATATTGGCGCCACGGTGATCGGCACGGTCGGATCGGAGGAAAAGGCGGAACTCGCGAAAGCCCATGGCTGCACCCATACGATCCTCTACCGGGAGGAGGATTTCCAGAAACGGGTTATGGAGATCACCGACGGCAAGGGCGTTCCGGTCGTCTATGATGCCATCGGTCAGGAGACGTTCGAGAAATCCCTCGACTGCCTCTCCCCGCGCGGATTGATGGTCTCCTTCGGCAATTCCTCGGGTCCGGTGAAAAATGTCGATCTCGCCATTCTCGGCGCAAAAGGCTCCCTCTATGTCACCCGCCCGTCCCTGATGACCTATACCGCAAAGCGCGAGGATCTCGAAAAATCCGCATCCGATCTGATGAAGCTCGTCGGTGACGGCGCGATCAAGGTCAATATCGGCCAAACCTATCCCCTCTCCGAGGCCCGCAAGGCCCATGAAGATCTGGAAGGGCGTAAAACCACCGGCTCAACGGTGTTTACGGTGTAAGCCAGCCTCAAAACCCGACAAAAAAGGCGCCCAAATGAGGCGCCTTTTTCATGTAAATATCTGATTTCGTTTACGTATTCATGGAATCGAAGAAATCGTCGTTGGTTTTGCTCTGCTTGAGTTTGTCGAGCAGGAATTCCATGGCGTCGGTAGTGCCCATCGGGTTGAGGATACGGCGGAGGACCCACATTTTCTGCAAGGTTGCCTTGTCGACCAGCAATTCCTCTTTCCGGGTGCCGGATTTGGTGATGTCGATGGCCGGGAAGACACGCTTGTCGGAGAGCTTGCGATCGAGAATGATTTCCGAGTTACCGGTGCCCTTGAATTCTTCGAAGATAACCTCGTCCATGCGCGATCCGGTCTCGATCAGGGCGGTGGCGACGATGGTGAGCGAGCCCCCCTCCTCGATATTACGGGCTGCCCCGAAGAAGCGTTTCGGACGTTGCAGCGCATTGGCATCGACACCGCCGGTCAGCACCTTGCCGCTGGAGGGAACAACCGTGTTATAGGCGCGAGCGAGACGGGTGATACTGTCGAGCAGGATGACCACATCGCGTTTATGCTCAACCAGGCGCTTGGCCTTTTCGATAACCATTTCCGCCACCTGCACATGGCGGGCGGCCGGCTCATCAAAGGTGGAGCTGATCACTTCACCCCGGACGGAACGCTTCATATCCGTCACTTCCTCCGGCCGTTCGTCAATGAGAAGAACGATGAGATAGACTTCCGGGTTATTGGTGGTGATGGAATTGGCGATATGCTGCAAGAGAACGGTTTTACCGGTTCTGGGCGGGGCGACAATCAACGCCCGCTGGCCCTTGCCCTGCGGTGAGACCAGGTCGATCACGCGGGCGGAATTGATGTTGTTGCTGGTCGGGTCCGGGGTTTCGAGCTTGATACGCTCATCCGGATAAAGCGGTGTCAGGTTGTCGAAATTGATCTTGTGGCGGGCTTTTTCCGGGTCTTCAAAGTTGATTTTCTGAACTTTCAGGAGTGCGAAATATCGCTCCCCATCTTTCGGGCTCCGGATCTGCCCTTCCACGGTATCGCCTGTGCGCAGCGAAAAGCGGCGGATCTGGCTCGGGCTGACATAGATATCATCCGGTCCGGCGAGATAGTTCGCATCGGGAGAGCGCAGGAAACCGAAGCCATCCTGGAGAATCTCGAGCACGCCGCCGCCGGTAATCTCGGCGCCGTTTTCCGCCTCATATTTGAGGATAGCAAAAAGCTGTTCCTGCTTACGCAAGGTCGAGGCGTTCTCGATCTCGCGTTCTTCCGCCAGCATCAGGATTTCAGCGGGAGATTTTTTCTTAAGCTCTTGAAGATTCATAATGTTTTCTGCGCTCGATTTTTGGGAAATTTTTGGAAAAAGAGGACTAAACCAATAGTTTTATTACGGGATTACCGGACATTGCCGACGATAAGGTCTGATGAAAATTGCTTGTATACTCGTGATGCAATGAGACCGTGGAACAGGAATTGTCCAAAGAGATTGGCCCCTCTTGCCATTTTTGGCCGCATTAGTCAACCGAAATATGCAGCTTTAATTGCCCGTCAGAAGGGTTTTACAACGACCAGAATAACAATTCCGATAACAAGAACCGTAGGGATCTCATTGACAAGACGATAGAATTTCGCCGGGCGCGTATTCTTGTCCGCCTCGAACTGTTTGCGCCATTTGGAAAGCTCCCCGTGAAACCAGCCCATCAGGAACACCAGTGTCAGCTTCAACCATATCCAGGGTTCGCTCCAATCGACGATTCCGGGTGTCAGCAGCAGCAATCCGCCGAAGAAAAAGGTGAAAATCATGGCCGGATTGATGATCCCGCGGAGCAAACGCCGTTCCATGATCTTGAAAGTTTCAGAGAGGTCCGAGCCAACCTCCGCATCCGCATGATAGACGAAAAGCCGCGGCAGATAGAACATTCCCGCCATCCAGGCAATGACCGAGATGATATGCAGGGCTTTTACCCAGGGATAAATATCAGCCAGAATGTCGTCCAAGGTCTGTCCCTTTTCTTCAATTCGTCAATCACATCCGCTGTTTACGGGATTTTGCGTCATGACGCCAGCATCAAACAGTCTTTAAAGGTCGTCGGGCAAATCCGCCCACCGCTCTCGCTCGTGACATTTGCCGATTTCATTTTAAGCACCATCGCCGCGAGACCCGCAATAAAATCCGCATGAACACCAACGGTATCAACCCGGTAGTAGCCCGCGACGCCCTTTTCCCGGGCGAGTTTTTCATATTCGATATCGAGCTCGACCAGGGTTTCGGAATGTTCCGACACGAAAGCAATGGGAACGATGACAAGGTTGATGTTTTCTTCCCCGGCGCGATGAATTTCAGTCTCGGTCGACGGTTCAAGCCATTTCATCGGCCCCACTCGGCTCTGGTAACAGACTTTCCAGTCGAGATCGGGCCTGTTCAGCTTCGCCGCGACCCGTTTTGCCGTCTCCTCGACCTGAAACTGATAGGGATCGCCCTGATCGACGATTTTCTGGGGCAATCCATGGGCGGAGAAAAGAAGGCGCAGGGGCTGTCCGTCCGGAATTTCCTTCATTTTACTGGAAATCAGGTCGGCATAGGCGGCGATAAAGCCCTCTTCCATTGGATAGCAGCAAAGACGCGCCGTCGGGACATCAAGCCCGGCTTTTTTCGCGGCCCGCTGCCAGTCGGTAAAGGATGAGGCGGTTGTCGTTGAGGAAAACTGCGGATACAGCGGCAGCAGGATCACCTCATCTGGCGCCCAGTCCCGAACAGCCTGAGCGGTTTCATCGGAGAAAGGATGCCAGTAGCGCATGCTAATAAAGAGTTTATAGTCATCACTACCGGCTGTCGCCAGGCTCGCCTCAAGCGCGTCGGCCTGCGCTCTCGTTTGCTCCAAAATCGGCGAGGAACCGCCGATAAAGCTGTAGATTTCCTGTGCAACCGGTGCACGCCGTCGGGATATCAGCTTCGCCACCAGCCAGCGAAACGGCGTTGGCAGGCGGATAATCGCCGGATCGTTAAACAGGTTGAAGAGAAACGGCTCCACCGCGTCCGACGTATCCGGACCACCAAGATTAAAGAGGACAACTGCTTTTTTTGCCATATCTCCCTCTTATGCGCCGCGGATGAGTTCGCTGAGCCGCGCCACATTTTCGGGCGGCGTCTGCGGGACGATCCCGTGGCCGAGATTGAAGATAAACGGACCCTTGCCAAGGGTTTCAAGGATTGTCGCAATCCGTCTTTCCATTCCTGCGCCGCCGGTCACCAGCAACATCGGATCGAGATTGCCCTGCACGGGGACGAGGGATTGCACCTCCCGCGCCGCCCAGTCGAGCGGTGTTCCGGGGTCAAGGCTGACAGCGGTCACGCCGGTCTCCTTCACGAAGGAAATAATATTGCCGCCCACGCCCTTGGGAAAGCCGATGACGGGCAAATCCGGATGGCGGGCACGTAACCCCGCCACGATCCGCCTTGTCGGCTCTATGGCCCATTTTTGGAATTCATCATCCGGCAGGACCCCGGCCCAGGTATCGAACAGCTGGACCACTTCGGCGCCGGCCTCGACCTGCTTCAGAAGATACTCGATCGTTGCCTCGACAAGAATATCCATCAACGCAGAAAAACCGGCGGGATCGCTATAGGCCCAATGCTTGATATTGGCGTAATCCTTCGATCCGCGCCCCTCCACCATATAGGTCGCCACCGTCCAGGGGGCTCCCGCAAAGCCGATAAGCGTACAGTCCGTCGGGATCGACTGGCTGAGCCGCGCCACGGTCTCGTAAACCGGATTGAGGGTCTTGTGAATGGCTGAGAGATCAAGCCTGCCAAGCTCCGTCGCCGCGCGGATGGGATCAAGCACCGGTCCCTCGCCTTCCTTATAGGCAAGCGGTTGTCCCAACGCATGGGGGATCAGCAGGATATCGGCAAAGAGGATGGCTGCATCCATACCGTAGCGCCGTAAAGGCTGCAAAGTTACTTCCTCGGCAAGTTCCGGATTATAGCAGAGATCAAGGAAATTACCGGCCTTCGCCCGGGTCTCGCGATATTCGGGAAGATAGCGTCCGGCCTGGCGCATGAGCCAGAACGGAGGTCTCTCCATCTTCTCGCCTGACAAGCTTTTGAGCAGGGGCTTGTTTTTTGACACACTCACGCTGGATACCTTCTCAAAATCTTATCCCTTTAAATAATATATTTAAATAAAAGGAGGTAGTTGTTGTTATTCCCTGTGGGACATGGGGATTAAATTTTATCCCCGCCCTTTATAGATTTTCTGGGGATAAAATCCAGTGTTGTTCCGCTCTGGTGATAACTACGGGATAAATCCGCATTTGGGTCACCCTGAAAAGGAGGATAACGGGGATAAGTCGAAAAAACGGACTGTGTGGCTCGCTTATGCACATTTTTAAAGGGCACGGCAGTCTATCGTCCACAGCCGCATAAATGCCCCCTTAAAAAATCGGTCTTTGGGGAGAAAAATTTTGGGATTTCCCGAACAGCCATGTTATCCCTGTTATTCACATTATTCACAGGGTCTCAAGCGGCAACATGGCGGAATTTCATCTTCATCTGGTTTCGGATTCAACCGGCGAAACCCTGCAATCCATGACAAAAGCGGCGCTGGTCCAGTTTGAGGGGATTTCCCCGGTCGAACATGTCTGGACCCTGACGCGCACCGTGCGGCAGCTCGATGATATCCTTGAATCCATTGTAAAAAAACCGGGCCTGGTGCTTTACACCCTGGTCAGCAAGGAAATGCGCGATGTGCTGGAGCTGGGGTGCCAGCGGGTCGGCGTTCCTTGCGTTTCCGTGCTCGATCCGGTGCTGACGGCCTTTTCCAGCTTTCTGGGTAAGGAAATCCGCCGCCTGCCCGGACGCCAGCATATGCTGGATAAACACTATTTTGGCCGGATTGAAGCGCTCAACTTCACCATGGCCCATGATGACGGGCAGATGGCGGATGATCTTTATGAGGCACAGATCGTGCTTGTCGGTGTATCGCGAACCTCGAAAACGCCGACGTCCTTCTATCTCGCCCACCGTGGATACAAGACGGCGAATATCCCGATCGTGCCGAATATTGCGCTGCCGGACTCTCTCTTTAATCTTGGACAGAAGACAACGGTGATCGGCCTCACCACCAGTCCGGAGCGGTTATCCGAAATCCGCAAAAACCGGCTGCTCAGCCTCAATCAGACGGTTGAGACTGACTATATTGATCGCGACCGGATCAAGGAGGAGGTTATTTTCGCCCGGAAACTCTGTACGAAGCAGGGCTGGCCGACGATTGATGTCTCTCGCCGGTCCGTTGAGGAGACGGCCGCGCAGATTATCACCCTCTATAACAAGCGCATGGAAGAAGTGAGATAATCCTTCATGTCAGAAGAAATTTCCCTGATCCTGGCATCGCAAAGCCCGTCCCGTGCGAAAATGCTGGAACAGGCGGGTCTCCGCTTCGATATCCTGCCTGCCCGCGTCGATGAGGATGAGGTGAAACATTCCATGCAGGGCGCCAAGGCGCCGGCAAAGGATACGGCGGTGGCACTGGCGGAGTTGAAAGCGGGGCGGATTTCCCACCGCTTTCCCGAAAGCTATGTGATCGGCGCCGATCAGATACTCGACTGCAATGGCATCTGGTTTGATAAGCCCGTAGATATGGACCATGCCCGCGCCCATCTCGTCAGCCTGAAAGGCAAAACCCACCGGCTCGCCAATGCGGTATGCGTGGCGAAGGGCGGATCGATCATCTGGCGTTATGTGGATGAGGCAAAACTGACGATGCGGCAATTTGATGATGATTTTCTGGATCGCTATCTGGAGGTTGCGGGGGATAAAATCCTCTCCTCCGTCGGGGCCTATCAGCTGGAAGCGGAAGGCGCGCATCTTTTTGCAAGGATCGAGGGGGATTTCTTCTCCATCCTCGGCCTGCCGCTGCTGCCACTTCTTGATTTTCTGCGCGGCCATAAAATAGGGCTGGCCGCATGAGCGAGGATATGAAGAAAATTGCCGGTGTCATGGGCTGGCCGATCAGCCATTCCCTCTCCCCGCGTCTGCATGGCTACTGGATAGAAAAATACGGCCTTAACGCGGAATATCGCGCTTGGCCGGTCAAGCCGGAGGAACTCGCCCAAAAATTGACTGCGCTCAAATCCGACTGCGCCGCGGAAGGGGCCGTTTTTCGTGGCACCAATCTCACCATTCCTTTGAAGGAAACCGCATTTGACGTGGTCGATACCCTTGATCCGTCGGCGACGCGGATCGGGGCGGTGAATACGGTTGTGCTTGATGAAAAGGGCGGTCTGACGGGAAGAAATACGGACGGGATCGGATTCACGGATTCACTGGCCGAAGAAACGGACGTCACGGCGCTATCGGGCGGAACGGCGCTTATTCTTGGCGCGGGCGGGGCTTCGCGGGCGATTGCCGTTGCCCTTGCCGATCTTGGATTATCGGATATCATCATCTGTAACCGCTCGGCCGCACGGGCGGAGGCGCTCGCCGGGCATATCGGGGATGTTGCGCGCGCTGCGCCGTGGGATCGCCGCTCCTCCCTGCTGGAAAAGGCGGATATCCTTGTCAATTGCACCAGTCTAGGCATGACCGGGCAGCCGCCGCTCGAAATTTCGCTGGGCGGCTTGAAAAAGACGGCGATTGTCAGCGATATTGTCTATGTACCGTTGGAAACGGAGCTGTTGAAACGGTCGCGGCGACAGGGAAATATCGCGATCGACGGCCTCGGGATGCTGCTGCATCAGGCAAAAGCGGGATTTGAGGCGTGGTTCGGTGTCAAACCGGAGGTGGATGCCGCCTTGCGGACCCATGTACTGGATGGATTGAAGGGATCTTGAGAATGTTGCTTTTGGGACTGACCGGCTCGATCGGCATGGGAAAATCTACCGTCGGCAAAATGTTCCGAAAGCTCGGCATCCCCGTCTATGATGCGGATGCGGAAATCCATAAACTCTATGCAAAGGGCGGCGCCGGGGTGGAGCCGATCCGCGCTGTCTTTCCCGATGCCGTGGTCGATGATCAGGTGGACCGGCAACGCCTTAGCAAGATCGTCGTCGGCAATGAGGAAGAGATCAAAAAGCTGGAAGCGGTCATTCATCCGTTGCTGAGCGATGGCCGCGCCGCCTTTTTTGAAAAGGCCGAGGCCGAGGGGCATCATCTTGTTGTCCTCGATATCCCGCTCATTTTCGAGACGGGCGGTGAGGACAGGGTGCATAAAATCGCCGTCGTCTCGGCCCCGGCCGATGTGCAGCGGGCGCGGGTGCTGGACCGTCCGCAAATGACCGCGGAAAAGTTCGAGGCGATCCTCGCGCGGCAGGTGGATGATGCGGAAAAGCGCGAACGGGCGGATTTTGTCATTGATACTCACCGCACGATGGAAGAAACCTTTGAACAGGTGAAGGCGCTGGTAAAGAGGCTGCAGGATGCGTGAAATCGTTCTCGATACGGAAACAACGGGCTTCGATCCCAATGAAGGGGACCGGATTGTCGAGATCGGCTGTATCGAGTTGATCAACCATATCCCGACCGAGAATGTATTTCATCGCTATATCAATCCGGAACGGGATATGCCGGAATCCGCCTTCAAGGTGCATGGGCTGAGCGAGGAATTCCTGCGTGGTCACAAGGTGATTGCCGAGGAGATAGACGAATTTCTGGAGTTTATCGGCGATTCAAAACTGGTGATCCATAACGCCCAGTTCGATATGAAATTCCTGAATGCGGAGCTGATCCGGCTCAACCGCCCTGCCCTGCCGATGACGCAATCCATTGACACGGTCAGCATGGCGCGGCGGAAATTTCCGGGCGCGCAGGCAAATCTGGATGCGCTTTGCCGTCGTTTCGGCATCGACAACTCCGCCCGGACGAAGCATGGCGCCCTGCTCGATGCGGAACTGCTGGCGGAGGTTTATCTGGAACTGATCGGCGGGCGGCAGCACGGCCTCTCGCTGGAAGAGGACAACAGCGGAATGGCGGCGACGGTCTCTTTGGAAGTCCGGCCGCCGCGTCCGCATGAGGCGAGCGAGGCGGAACGTGCTGCGCACGCCGCCTTCCTCGAAACGATCACCGACCCGCTCTGGCGGCGATCCTCATAATATGTCAGATCAGGCGTGGCCTGCTGGCATCTGCTGTGCCGCCATCTGGTTCTTGTGATCGCGATAGAGCGCGGAAAAATCGATGGGATCGAGAAGCAGCGGTGAATAGCCGCCATCCCGTGTTACATCGGAAATGACCCGCCGCGCGAAGGGGAACAACAGCCGCGGGCATTCGATCATGCAGACCATTTCAATGGTATCCGCCGGGAAATCCTTGAGCTGGAACAGCCCGCCATAGACAAGCTCGACCACGAAGGCGGTATCCTCTCCATGATTGGCTTTCGCCTCGATCCGGAGTTCGACTTCATAGAGGCTGTTCTCCCCGGCTCGGGCCTGGATATTAACGCCAAGCTGGATTTGCGGGGCGCCCTTATCCGGGTCAAGACTGCCCGGCGCGTTCGGATTTTCGAAGGAAATATCCTTTACATACTGACGAACAATCGCCAGGGATGGCTGATTTCCGGCTGCCTGTCCCTCTGCACCACCGCCGACTGCACCTTCTTGACCTTCATCTGACATGAACCGGTCACTCCTCAAATTGTATGGCCGCTTTGTCCGGCCCGGTTGAAATTGCCAAATTGGCTAGCATGGATGCGGCGAACGGACAAGTCCGTTGCCGTTATTTTTCTTTTGACCAGGGACTGTCCGGATTTGGCTTGTCCGTGGGCTCAATCGTCGGCGGTTCCTTCTCGATCACTTCATACTCCCCGTCAATGACGGTGCCACCACGCGCTGTGCGTCCTCCCGGATGGCGGACATTAGTGGCGACGAAGTTTGAGTTTCGCGCCATATAGGCCGCGAGGGACCGGCGAAGCGGCGGGATCAGTAGTAAAAAGCCGATCGTATCGGTCACAAATCCCGGGATAATCAAGAACAGACCGGCGAGCGCGAGGAATATCCCCTCGAAAATTTCATTGACCGGTGTTTCCTGCCTGTCCAGTGTGGCGCGGGCACGCATCAGGACGCCAATCCCCTGAATGCGGATCAGGAAAACGCCGATAACTGCGGTGACCACGGTAATAATCACCGTGTTCAGCGCGCCGATTTCGCTGCCGACCTCGATAAAGACCATTATTTCGATCAGCGGTATTCCGATCAGGGCCGCTAAAAACAGTAAAGCCAAACTTGTTTATCTCCGGATAAGTTTCTATGTAACAATCAGGCGTGCAAGAGATCGGCTTACATTGACTAAGGTACTGGACCTTGGCCTTGTAACCCTTTAACCTCTTGTACAGACCTATCCTTTACATAAGGGCTATTGGAAATTTTACCAAACCCAATTTGAAGATAACAATATGGACAACGGATTTCAGTTCCTGGACATTATTTTGCTCGCCGCGGTTGCCGGATTTATTTTCCTGCGCCTGCGCAGCGTACTCGGGCGGCGCATGGGGCATGAACAATCCCCACCTGAAGAGAAAGCCCGGCGCCGGGTGGAAGGGCATAAGGGCGATTTCGACGAAGGACCGAAAGAAGACAATGTTGTGCTTCTCGGGGACAAGTCAAAGAAGGTCGAGAGCAGCCCCTTCGCGGGCGCGCCGCTGATGCGGGCACTGAACCAGATCCGCCAGAAAGACAAGACATTCGATCAGGCCACTTTCGTTCAGGGGGCCCAGTCTGCCTATGAGGCAATTGTCGTTGCCTTCGCCAAGGGCGACCGGGAAACACTGAAAATGCTCCTGTCCGAAACCGTTTATGAAAATTTCGAAGCCTCCATTCAGGAGCGTGAAGACCGCAATGAAGAAATGTCCACGGATATCCTCTCCATTGACTCCGCGGAAATAACCGAAGCCACTATTGAGGGGTCCGACGCGGAAATCACGGTCAGCTTCGAAGCGGAAATGATCAGTATGACCAAGGATGAGGACGGCGTTGTCATTGCCGGTGATCCGCAACCCCATAAAGTGCATGAACTTTGGACGTTTGCCCGAAATCTCCGCTCCCGCAATCCGAACTGGCTGTTGATCACCACCCGCCGCGCGCACTAGTTTTCGGTCCCGGCCGTGACGCGTATCAGCAGCTTTTCCCTCAACAAGAAAACAGGCGCCGGCCTTGTTGTTGCCGCGATAATTGTTGCGGCGCTTGGCTATTGGCTGTTCTCTGAGACGGTCCCGATGGAGGACCAGATCGCGCTTGAGGAAACCAGTTTTTCCGAGCTTCCCGGCTGGCAGGACGAGGATTTCTCCGGCTTTTTTGAGGCTTTTTTCAAATCCTGCGCGAAAATCGACACCCTGCCTGAGACCCGCTCCATGGGCGAAGCCGACTTCGCAGGCACCGCCGCCGACTGGCAGCCGCTTTGTGCCGCCGCGCTTGCGCTGCCCCCCGATGCCGATGTGCGAAGAGGGTTTTTCGAGAATAATTTCACACCCTTTCAGATCCTGAATAACGATACGGAAACCGGGCTTTTCACCGGCTATTATGAAGCCAGCCTGAAAGGCAGCACCGAGCGGAAAGAGCCTTATCTCACCCCGCTTTACCTGCGCCCGCCGGAACTGGTCATGGTCGATCTTGGCCGGTTTCGCGATGAGTTGAAGGGCCAGCGCATTGCCGGCCGGGTGGAAGGCGGCAACCTGATCCCCTATCCCGACCGCGCCGGGATCGAGACTGGCGCGCTGGATGGTCGGGACTTGGAACTTCTCTGGGTTGATAGTGATATCGACGCCTTTTTCCTGCAGATACAGGGCTCCGGCCTTGTGGAAATGGAAGACGGCAGTCTCCGTCGGGTCGGGTATGCCGCGCAGAACGGCCATCCCTATTTCGCAATCGGCCGGGACCTGATCGAAAAAGGCTATGTGCCAAAGGAAGAGATGTCGATGCAGGCCATCCGGACCTGGCTTGAGGAAAACCCCGACAAATCGACGGAACTGATGCAGATGAATAAATCCTACGTCTTTTTCCGTGAACTTCAGACCGGCGGCCCGATCGGAGCGCAGGGCGTGGAGCTGACGCCGGAACGAAGCCTTGCCGTTGACCGCAAATGGCTGCCGCTCGGCGTGCCGCTCTGGCTGGCGACGGAAGTTGCGCCGGCCTCCTCCAGCCTGGAGGTTGAAAAATTCGAACGGCTGATGGTGGCGCAGGATACGGGCGGGGCGATTATCGGCCCGGTTCGCGGCGATGTCTTCTGGGGCCATGGCGACTATGCCTATGATATGTCCGGTGGCATGAAAAGCGAGGGCAGGCTCTGGATTTTACTGCCGAACGCTGTGGCGGCCCGGCAAGCGAATATGAACTAGACCATGGAATTCCTGACGGATTATCATATCTGGGCCAGTTTTCTCTCGCTGACGGCGCTTGAGATTGTCCTCGGTATTGATAACGTTGTTTTTATTGCCCTTCTGGTCAATCACCTGCCTGAATCCCAGCGCCAGAAGGCCCGCATCATCGGTATCAGCCTCGCGCTTTTCATGCGGATCGGCCTGCTGTTCAGCGCCATCTGGCTCATCGGGCTAAAGGAACCCTGGATCGAGATTTTCGGCGTCTCCTTCTCGGGCAAGGATTTCCTGATGATCGGCGGCGGGCTGTTTCTGATTGCCAAGGGAACGACCAGCATCCATGACGAGATCAGCGGCGACAGGAAAGAGAGTTATCACGGCTATTCCGCCGGGTTTCAGATCACCATTTTGCAGGTCATTCTGATCGATTTCATCTTTTCCTTCGATTCCATCATTACCGCCGTTGGCTTGACGGAGAATATCTGGGTGATCATCGCGGCGATGGTGCTTGCTATGCTGGTGATGCTGTTTTCGTCGAAATTCATTGCCGATTTCATCGATGAACATGCGACGCTCAAAATGCTGGCCCTCTCCTTCATCATGATGATCGGCGTCTTTCTCGTGGCGGAGGGGCTCGGCTTTCATGTGCCGCGCGGTTATATCTATTTCGGGATGGCCTTTTCCCTCGGTGTGGAATTACTCAACATGTTGGTCCGGCGGCGGCGGTCATCGCGTTAAGAGAACTGGCGGAACGGCTGTTCTGGCGCTATAGTTCTTTGAGAAATAGGGAGAAATAGATGTCCACGCCGGAAAAGAAGAATATGAAAGTGGCCCTTTTTGTCACCTGCCTGGTCGATCTGAACCGTCCGTCCGTGGGATTTGCGGCGGTCAAGCTGCTGGAGGCGGCGGGATGCACCATAATGGTGCCGGACGTACAGACCTGCTGCGGCCAGATCGCCTATAATTCCGGCGACAAGGAAAGCGCAAAAGCGATTGCATCCCAGGTAATCCGCGCCTTTGAGGGCTTTGACTATGTGGTGGCGCCGTCCGGCTCCTGCGCCGGGATGATCCGCCATCATTACAAGGAACTGTTCGACGGAGACGACACCATGATGGTGGCGGTAGAGGAGCTGTCCGCCCGGACCTATGAGCTTACGTCGTTTCTGCATGATGTCTGCGGCTATGCGCCTCGGGATGTGTCGCTTGAAACCTCCCTCACCTATCATGACAGCTGCAGCAGCCTGCGCGAGATGAAGGTCAGGGATCAGCCGCGCGCGCTTCTAGGTGGCATAAAAGGGCTGGAGTTGCGTGAGGCGGAGGATCGGGAGGCCTGCTGCGGGTTCGGTGGGACCTTCTGCATGAAATATTCCGAGATTTCGGAAAAAATGGTCGATACCAAGATCGACAACCTGATTGCGAGCGGCGCCAAGACCCTGGCCGCCGGGGATCTTGGCTGCCTGATGAATATCGCCGGGCGCCTGAAACGCCGGGGTGCTGACATGAAAGTGCTGCATGTGGCGGAAATCCTCGCCGGGATGGGCGACAAGCCGGGCCTTGGGGAGGGCGGTAACTGATGCAGGTCACCAGCCGCCATTTCAAGAAGGGCGCCCATGAGGCGCTGCATGATGAAAATATCCAGAGCGCCTTTTCCCGGGTGAAGAGCGGGTTTCCGCTCGCCCGCGCTCGCGCCGCGGGGGAATTGCCGGAATTTGAAGGCCTGCGCGACGAAGCGCGGGACCTTAAAAACCATATTCTGCAAAATCTCGACTATTATCTCGAGTATTTCGAGGATCAGGTGCTGCTTCAGGGCGGGCGCGTGCATTGGTGCTCAAGCTATACCGAAGCGCGCGATGTCGTGTTGGCAATCTGCAAAGAAGCGAACGCGAAGACGGTAACCAAGGGCAAATCCATGATTACCGAGGAAATGGCCCTCAATGATCATCTGGAGAAAAACGGGATCGAGCCGATCGAGACCGACCTTGGCGAATATATCATCCAGCTTGCCCATGAGTATCCGAGTCATATCATCGCCCCGGCGCTGCATAAGACAAAGGAGCAGGTGACCGAGCTTTTCCATGAAAATCACGGAAAATACGGCCTCACCGAGCGGATTACGGACCCGCAGGCGCTGGTGAACGAGGCGCGCCAGGTCCTGCGCGATAAATATGTCGCCGCCGATGTCGGGATTACGGGCGCCAACTTCCTGATTGCCGAAACCGGATCGACGGTGATTGTCACCAATGAGGGCAATGGCGACCTCACCCAGTCCCTGCCCAAAACCCATATCGCGGTTTCCAGTATCGAGAAAGTCGTGCCGACGCTGGAGGATGCGAGCCTGTTCCTCCGCCTGCTGGCGCGCTCCGCGACGGGGCAGGAAATGTCCGTCTATACGACCTTTTCCACCGGCCCGCGCCGGATGGAGGATATCGACGGCCCGGCGAACTTCCATGTGGTACTGGTCGATAGCGGGCGTAGCGATCTTCTGGGCACGGACAAGCAGGACCTGCTCCGTTGCCTCAAATGCGGGGCCTGCATGAATCATTGCCCGGTTTATCAGGCGGTGGGCGGCCATACCTATGGCTGGGTCTATCCCGGGCCCATCGGCGCAGCGCTCAATCCGCATATGATCGGACTGGAAGAGGCGCGGGATCTGCCCAATGCCTCCACCTTCTGCGGCCGGTGCGAGGAAGTCTGCCCGGTGCGCATTCCGCTTCCCAAGATCATGCGGCACTGGCGCGAACAGGCATTTGAGACCCAAGTGACGCCGAAGCCGGAGCGCTGGGGCATTGGTATCTGGGCTTTTTTCGCCAAAAGACCGACATTATACCGCCTGATGACACGGATCAGCGCCCGCTCCCTGAAAGGGATGGCCGGAAAGAAAGGCGTTATCCGCAAGCTCCCGCTGCTGACCGGCTGGAGTTCCGTCCGCGATTTCCCCGCGCCCGAAGGCCGCACCTTTATGGAACAATGGAAAAAGCAATCGCAGGAGGGGAAATAATGCCGTCCCGCGACAAAATTTTCGCCCGTATCCGTCATAATCTCGGCCGTGGCCCGCTGGATGAAGCGGCGGCGGGCGCCCTGAAGGCGCGTATCGAGGGACATGCACCGCATACCATTCCGACCCGCACCGACATTTCCCGCGATAAACAGATCGACCTCTTTCAGGAGAAGGCCGAGGCGCTGGCGGCGACGGTGGCGCGGGTTCCTTCGCTCGCGGAGGTGCCGGAAGCCGTGCGCGATTACCTCGCGGCCCATAATCTTCCAACCCGGATCAAGATGTCGCCCGATACGGCGCTCGACGGCCTGCCGTTCGACAAGACGCCGATGCTGGAGGTCAGCCGCGGCGCCGCATCGCCTGAGGATGAGGTCAGCCTGACTCCGGCCTTCACCGGGATCGCCGAGACGGGCACGCTCTGCATGGCATCGGGACCGGAAACGCCATCCACCCTCAACTTTCTTCCCGAAAACCATGTGGTGGTGATCCGTAAAAGCCAGATTACCGGCACGCTTGAAGACAGCTGGGCACAGCTTCGCGCGAAATTCGGCGCGGGCAACCTGCCGCGCACGGTCAATTTCATTTCCGGCCCGTCGCGCACCGGCGATATCGAGCAGACCCTGATCATGGGCGCGCATGGCCCCCGCCGCCTTCATATCCTTATCGTTGACGATGAAAAATAGGAAGGACAGCCGCCCGCGGGGGCTATCGGAAAAGGATCGCGACCTCTGGGACCATGTCGCCCGCAATATAGAGCCACTTAAAAGCAACCGGGTTGTCGAGACGGGAAAGGACACCAATATGGTGCCGCCGGCAACGAAGAGCGCCACCACTATGGTCCCATCCCGCAAAGGCGGAAAACCGGCCTCCCCCCGAAACATGAGCGCGGAGGCGATGGCGAAAGCCATGGCGGACTGGTCAAACGCCGCCATTTCCGGGGAGAAAAGTGCGACATCGCCAACCCCGTCGCGCCGCGAAAATGTGCCGGGGCTGGATCGGCGCAGCGCAGAGCGTCTGCGCAAGGGCAAGATGGAGATTGATGGAAAGCTCGACCTGCACGGGCTGACGCGGGCCGAGGCGCACCGGCGGCTCCGGCGTTTTATCACGGCGGCGCAAATTCAGGGAAAGCGCTGCGTCCTCGTGATCACCGGCAAGGGATCGTCAAAACAGAAAACCGAGGATGCGCCCTTCATGGCGCCGGAGAAAACCGGAATCCTGCGCGAGGCTGTGCCGAAATGGCTGACGGCGCCGGATTTGCGGCATCTGGTTATTGACATCCGCGCCGCACAGCCGAAACATGGAGGCAGCGGCGCGCTCTATGTCCTGCTGAGGCGGAGCCGTTAATGAGAAGAACAAGCGGATAAGGACAGTTTCATGACCCCCTTTGGCCTTCGGGTGCGCAACTTGCGTAAAAGTCGCGGGATTACGCTCAAAAAGATGGCGGCCGATCTCGCCATCAGCGCCGCTTATCTCTCGGCGCTGGAACATGGTCATCGTGGCCGCCCGTCCTGGTCGCTGGTCGCGCAAATCTGCGACTATTTCAATATCATCTGGGACGAGGCGGAGGAATTGCAGCGTCTCGCCTCCCTCTCCCATCCGAAAGTCACGGTGGATACCAGCGGGCTCAACCCGACGGCAACGGAATTTGCCAATCTGCTGGCCCATGAAATCCGCAATGTGCCCGAGGCCCGGCTTAAGGAAATGCTGAATTATCTCAAAAGCATTTCGGGGCGGCAATGAGTGAGGCAAGATCCGACAAGGGCACGCGCCTGGCGCGCGGGGTGCAACTCCTCCTCCATCAGATGGGCTATGACAGCCTGACTGAGGTCAAACTGCGCATCCGCCGCCGGGTCGATGTGATGGGAATCAACGATAAGGGGCGGATTATCGTGGTCGAAGTGAAATCCGGCCCCGCCGATTTCCGCGTCGATGAGAAATGGACCGACTATCTGGAATTCTGCGACGAGTTTTATTTCGCGGTCGATACGGATTTCCCGAAAGACCTACTGCCCGAGGCGCAAGGCCTGATTGTTGCCGATAATTTTGGCGGGGCGATCCTGCGCGCATCCGCTGATTTCAACCTCAATGCGGCCCGGCGGCGCAATGTCACGCTCCGGTTTGCGCGGATTGCCGCCCGCCGCCTGCTTGATTTCGAAAACCCGATGAAGGAGAAGTTCAATGTGTTCTGAAACCCCCGACGGCACAGCCCTCCCCAGTGTTTTTATCGACAATGCCCGCACCCGCGTGACCGAATGGCGGTTCAAAAAGCGCGGCGATGCCACCGGATGGCATACCCATCGGTATGACTATGTCGTCGTCCCGCTGTTCGACGGTTTTCTCGATATCGAGCTGCCCGACGGCACCCGCACCCGCAACGAACTGAAAACCGGCGTCCCCTATTTCCGTGAGACCGGCGTCGAGCATAACGTTCTCAACGGCAACGATTTCGAATGCGCCTTTATCGAGGTGGAGTTTTTAACGGTAGAGCCGAAGGGGTTTTAGGGATTTTGTTTCCATAAAGGCTGTTCACGCCAACCAGGAGGAAATCCCGCGTTTCGTTCATCTATAAAAGGGTTTTCTGGAAGTGTATCCATATGCTGTTGTAATCGGTAACCCCATGAAGATGATGGATTTATCCTGTTCAACATGACTTTTATAATTGCGGCTACAGCATAGAAACGATTGTTATTAGCCTCGCTTTTACGAAGGTGGGCTAATTCTGAGATTTTACTAGCTCCTTTTAGGTTAAGCCGCGATACAATTGGCTTGTTCCATAGTCGATGATGATGCGCACAAACGTTTCGAATATTATTTAAACAACGTAACCAGTTTTCTAAAGTCTTGCCATAATCAAGATTGTATAAAGATGCTATCGCATTTTGATCTTTACCTTTCAATCCAGCAAAAAACTTTGACATGCTGCCGAAGTCCCACAATTCAACGTCGATCCATATAGGTAAATTTTGATTTGGGTATTTTGCTTTAAAATGTTTTGTAAATTCTTCTTTTGAGAACTGAAACGCTCTGTCTTGTTTTTTTAGCCATCTTTCATAGGAAGATTCTTCATCTGAAGGAAATTGCTTATTAGTAAAGCTTTTATGAAGATACTTAGGCATTCTATGTGCGTTTCGGTCGTACCTCCCCATTTGAAGCGCTATGTCTGTTCGAACTGAAATTTCAATTCGTTCAAGCGCATCCATTGTCAGAAGCCTAAGCTTTTTATCGAAAACGTAAAAGTCCATACACGAAGAGAAGTTCGTCCCTTCTTTAAAATGGTCTTCAACTATTCCATCGGTTTCTTTTCTAAAAGGATACCAATAAGCGCTTAATCGGTAGTAACCTATTCGGGCAAGACATTCCTCCGCTTTTTCGAAGTCGGTAATTTCCATACCTCTCGAAAGCAGAAGCTTCACTTGCTGTGTTGGGTATAAATAAGGCTTTTTATATTCTCTCATATGTTGAGAGTACAAAATGAAGGCCGCCCCGTACACAACTAAGTGCAGAGGAGGCGGGCATGTCAAGAAACTATATATAGCTAAAAGTGTTACGATTCAATTATATTTTTCACAACATATCACCGATATGGATCATCCTTCGAAAGAAAGTTGGTGACGTAGTCGCTGATGCCGTCTTCCAGGCTGTGGAAATTGCCGCCGAAGCCGCATGAGCGGAGTTTCTGCATATTGGCTTCGGTGAAATACTGGTATTTATCACGAATTTCGAGCGGAGTGTCGATATAGGTGATCTTTTCCGGCTTGTTCGCGGCCTTGAAGGTGGCGGCGGCGAGGTCCTTGAAGCTTCTCGCCTTGCCGGTACCGAGGTTGAACAGCCCGGAGACCGATCCGTTATCGAGCAGCCAGAGCACCACATCGACGCAATCCTTCACATAGACGAAATCGCGGAGCTGTCCGCCGTCCTCATAATCGGGATTGTGGGACTTGAAGAGGGTAACCGCCTCCCCGGCGGCGATTTTCGGGTAACTCTGGGCAATGACGCTTTTCATCCCGCCTTTGTGATATTCATTCGGGCCATATACATTAAAAAATTTGAGCCCCGCCCATTGCGGCGGCGTCGTAGCGCCACGGTCAATCTCCCGGGCGATGAACTTGTCAATGGCATGCTTGCTCCAGCCATAGAGATTAAGCGGTTGCAGCTTTGCAAGCGCGGCCTCGCTCTCGTTATCGTCAAACCCGGCACCGCCGTTGCCATAGGTCGCGGCGGAGGAGGCGAAGATAAAGGGCGTAGCGTTTTCCGTCGCAAACCGCCAGAGCATCCGTGTCGGGCCGAAGTTGCGTTTCAGGATGAGGTCGCCGTCGGTCTCAGTCGTTGCGGAAATCGCGCCCATATGGATGATGGCGCCGAGGCGGCTGTCGTTCCTGTGAAGCCAGCTTTCCAGGTTATCCGGATCGACAAATTCGGAGACGACGGATTTCGCGATATTCTTCCATTTCTCGCCCTGCTCCAGCCAGTCGCAGATGACGATCTTCTCGCCCCGTTCCGAGAGGGCCGCAACGATGTTGGAGCCGATAAAGCCCGCGCCGCCGGTGACCAGGATCAGATTTCCCATCTTAAGCCTCTTTTTGGGCGGCGAGCAGCCGCTCTATGGTGCCGGTGGTGCTGAACCCCTGTTTCAGCGTGGCGAGATGAACCCGCCCGCCGTATGCCTGAACGATATCGGCGCCGACAACGGTCTCGACCGTATAATCCGCGCCCTTGATGAGCACATCGGGCTTGATTTCCTCGATCAGCTTGATCGGCGTATCCTCGGCGAAGGGGATGACGAGATCGACATCGGAGAGACTGGCAAGCACGATGGCGCGGGAATTTTCATTGGTGACCGGCCGTCCTTCGCCCTTCAGGCGACGGATGCTGGCATCGGTATTGAGCCCGACGATCAACCGGTCGCATTCGCCGCGCGCCTGGCTCATCAGGGAAATATGCCCCGGATGTACCAGATCGAAGCAGCCGTTGGTAAAGCCAACCTTCAATCCGCGGCTGCGCCAGTTGGAGACCCGATCCAATGCGTCCTTGAGGCTGGTGATCTTGGAGTCGAGCCCGCTGAGCTCAAGGCTGTGCAGGGCGTTTTTCATGTCCGCCTTGGTCACCGCTGCCGTCCCGGACTTGGAGACCGCAATCCCGCCCGCAAGATTGGCGATACGCGCCGCCTCCTCCAGGGAGGCCCCGGCGGCAAGCGCGAGGGAAAGGGCGGCGATCACACTGTCACCGGCGCCGGACACATCGAAAACTTCCTGCGCCTCGGCACGGATATGATGGGCCTCGGTTTCCGTGATCAGGCTCATGCCAGCCTCGGACCGGGTCACGAGAAAGGCGGAAATGCCGGTTTCCTTGATGACGGCGCGGGCCGCCGCCTCGACCTCCCGGTTTGTAGCGCAGGGCATGCCGCTCGCTGCGATCATCTCCTTGCGGTTCGGGGTGAGCAGAGTGACGCCCGCATAGCGGCTGAAATCCCGGGATTTCGGATCGGCGATGACGGGAATATTCTTCTCGCGCGCCGCCGAAATCACATGTCGCAGCACGGTATCGGAAAGGACGCCTTTCGCATAATCGGAAAGAACGAGGATATCCGCCGATTGAATGGCGTCCTGAAAGGTTTTGAGAACCATGCCGGCGGTTTTCGGCTGCAGCTGGTGGGTCGCTTCATGATCGCTCCGGAGGAGTTGCTGCCCGTCGGCGATGAAGCGCGTCTTGACTGTAGTCGGTCGACCGACTGATTTTACAAGATAGGGCGTAATGGCGCTTTGGTTGCTGAAAATCCGTTCGATCTCGGCGCCTTCCGCATCTTCGCCTATGACGGAGATAAGCCCCGCCCGCGCGCCGAGTGAGGTGATGTTCCGCCCCACATTGCCCGCCCCGCCCAGCATCTGCGATTGATGGGTGATATTGAGGATCGGGATCGGGGCTTCCGGGGAAATGCGTCCGGCGCTGCCATAGACGAAGCGGTCCAGCATGATGTCGCCCAGCACCAGCACGTTAATCTTGGAGATATTGTCCAGTATGGTCAGCAAGGAGGAACGGTTTTCCATGGATGTC
>PAKP01000050.1 GCA_002706985.1 Sneathiella sp.
CGGCGTCCTCTGGGATGAGGACCCCAGGATCGCGCTGCCGCTCCTGAAAATACTGCGGCAGAACCATTCCCTCGTCGTCGGCGATAACGAGCCCTACTCGGCGCGTGACCCCCTCGGCTACACGATGAACGAACATGGCATGAAACGGGGTCTTCCCAATGTCGCCATCGAAATCCGCCAGGACCTGATCGACACCCATCAGGGGGCGGAGAAATGGGCCTCGATCATGGCGGATGCGCTGATGCGGCTGGACCCCGTAACGGGATGGGCAAAGGAGGCCGACGCATGAGTATTGCCGAACCGAGTTTCACCATCGGTATCGAGGAGGAGTATCTTCTCGTCGATCTGGAAACCCGCGCGCTCGCCATCGAGCCGAGCGAGGATATTCTCGCCGAATGCGAACGGCGACTGCCTGATCATCTGGTGACGCCGGAATTCCTCCGCTCCCAGCTTGAAGTCGGCACCCGCGTGTGCAGCAACATCACCGAGGCGCGGGCCGCCCTGACCGAGCTGCGGCAGACCGTAGCCGAGGTCGCGGGCAAGCATGGCCTTGGCGTAATGGCGGCCTCTGTCCATCCCTTTGCTGACTGGCACCAGCTCAAGCACACGCCAAAGGAACGCTATGACGTGATCGCCCGCGACATGCAGGCGACGGTGCGGCGGCTGATGATCTGCGGCATGCATGTGCATTGCGCGATCGAGGATCCGGAGCTGCGCATCGATCTGATGAACCAGGCGAGCTATTTCCTGCCGCATCTTCTGGCGCTCAGCACCTCCTCGCCCTTCTGGCGGGGGGAGGAGAGCGGTCTTAAATCCTACCGCATGACCGTGTTCGACGCGCTGCCCCGGACCGGCATCCCCGATCGCTTCGAAAGTTACGGCGAGTTTTCGCGGCTTATCGACACGCTGGTCGAGGCGGGAACGCTGGAAGACGGATCGAAGCTCTGGTGGGACATGCGCCCGTCGTCGAAATTCCCGACGTTGGAAATGCGGCTCTGCGATGTCTGTCCGCTGGTCGAGGACAGCCTTTCCATCGCCGCGCTTTATTCCTGTATCCTCCGGATGCTGTACCGGCTCCGGCGCAATAACCAGCGCTGGCGCATCTATCCGCAGACGCTGGTGGCCGAGAACCGCTGGATCGCGCAGCGTTTCGGGGTCGAGGGCAAGCTGATCGATTTCGGGATACCGGCGCCGGTGCCCGCCGCCGATCTGGTCGAGGAGATTATCGGCCTCACCGCCGAGGATGCGGCGTTCCTCGGCTGCGAGAAGGAAGTTGCCCATGCGCGCGAGATCGCCCGGCGCGGCACCTCCGCCGATAGGCAGATCGCCGCCTATCACAAGGCACTCGAAGACGGCGCCAGCAAGGAGGAGGCGCTGGTCAAAGTTGTCGATCAGGTCTTGAAAGAAACGGTCAGCGGCCTACAGTAATAGGAAACACCCCACGGAAAGGGAACAGATATGGATCAGCAAACACTCGAACTTGAGGCGGCGGCCTTCCGGCGCCTGCGCGATCACCTCAGGACCCGCACCGATGTGCAGAATATCGATCTGATGAACCTCGGCGGTTTCTGCCGCAACTGCCTCTCCAACTGGGATATGGAGGCGGCGAACGAAAAAGGCATCGAGATGGACAAGATGCAGGCGCGCGAGATTGTCTATGGCATGCCGTTCGATGAATGGAAGGCGAAATACCAGACCGAGGCGACGCCTGAGCAGAAGGCCGCCTTCAAGGAAAGCCACAAGGATCATTAGGGGCCCGATCCCGGTGCTTGCGCACGGGCAAAATTTTTTGCCAAGGGCATAGATTTCCCTGGCGGAGAAATGCTAGAAATCCCACCCGGAAAAAATCCGGCCCATTGCATGATCATATTCACGGAGAAGAGACATTATGGCTGACGTCGGCGGAGTGGCCGCAGATCATCTGCGGTCCTATATCGAGAGAATTGAGCGCCTCGAAGAAGAGAAAAAGGGCATTGCCGACGATATCAAGGAAGTCTTCGCCGAAGCCAAGGGCACGGGCTTTGACGTCAAGGCCATGCGCGCCGTGCTGCGGCTGCGCAAGATGGACAAGGCCGACCTGCAGGAACAGGAATATATGATCGACCTGTATAAACATGCGCTCGGCATGGCGGCCGATGAGAATATGCCCGAAGAGGGCGCGGAGAACGAGAGCGAAGCCGCGAGCTTCTAGGGCGTAAAACCGCCCCTTATGTGAAAGGCTGATGCCGGGCTGTGCAGGCCGCGCGCATCAGCTTTTTTTATGTCCTCTCAGACCGCGCCGACGAGGAAAGCCGCGCCGACAAGGGAGATGGCGCCGCCGCCCGCGCGAATGGCAAAATTGCCGATGCGCGAATTGCCGAGGGAGCCGATCCCGATCCCGCAAAGATGCAGAAGACCCGTCGCCAGCACGAACCCGGCGCCATAGGCAAGGGCGCTGGCCGCTGCGGGCAGTTCCGTGCCATGGGCATGGCCGTGGAACAGGGCGAAGAAGCCGACGATAACCCCCGCGACCCACATCGGCGGGCGGACCATGAAGACGATCAGCAGTCCCAGCACAACCGCCGAGGCGGCGATCCCGGCCTCGACCGCGGGAAAGGGCATTCCGGCGATGCCGAGGACTGCGCCGATGGCCATGACAACCGGAAACACGATCGGCAGCAGCCATATGCCGCGCGTGCCGAGGGACGCGCCCCAGAGGCCCACGGCCAGCATGGCCACAAGGTGATCCCAGCCCAGTACCGGATGGGCGAAACCGCTGCTGAAACCGCCGGCGATGCCAGTGCCGGTATGGGCGAGGGCCGGGCTCGCCAGCAGCAGGGAAGAGGCGGCCAGAATGCTCGCCGTTGTAAGGGATTTGGACATCATATCTCGCATGTTCGGATTCTCTTTGATTATCGTCTTGTGGGCGGGGATCCCGTTTCACGGTAGCGCAGGGCTCGCCCGCTTGCAAGCCTGACAATGCGCGTCCGCGTCATGCCCCTTGTATTCGGGGCTGCAATAATTAAGTGCAGAAAATACCTGTTATTAATCCACAGGTAGCCAGGAACCCTAATGCCGGTTTGGGGACATGACAGAATTTTCCACAGACGCCGCAGGCTTCGCGGCCCTCACCATCAGTGAGCTGATCCTGCAGCAATGCGTGATCAACGGCCTGTTCACGGCGGAGGAGGCGCGGCGGCTTCTGGCGACGGCGGCGGACCGCCATGCCTCTGCCGCCCATGGCGAAGAGGAGAAGATCACCCTCAACCGGCAGTCGGCGGAACTCATCCGGGCAATGACGTCGGGACTGGAACCGCTGTTGTCCAGGCCGCGCGAAGCGCCGGAAAAGCCCGCACCGGAGAAAAAGCCGGCGACGCCGCGCCCGACCTGGGTGCGCTTTCCCGATTGACGTTATGTTTTTGCGACGATGCGCTTCGTGCTCTGCGGGTATTTTTCCATCAGCGCGGCGGGGCGCACCGGACGGAGGGTGAAGTTGCCGCCGCAGTTCGGGCAGACATCACTATGGACACCTTTCGCGCAGCTTTCACAGAAGGTGCATTCAAAGGTGCAGATATAGGCATCGATCTCGCCATTCGGCAGGTCCACATCGCATGTTTCGCAGTTGGGTCTGAGTTCCAGCATGGTCCTCTCCTTTGCCTCTCTATAGCCGAGATGCGACCGCCCGGACAGGTCCAATAGACTGCTGTCCGGGGAGCCATTTGTCCTTATTCCGCTGCCTGCTTCTGCGGTTCCGGGCTACGGAAGTCGGCGAGCAGGTTTTCAAGATCGCCGTGATAGAGCTTGATCGCCTTCTCCTTCACATGGCCATAGCCGCGGATTTCCATCGGCAGTTCGGCAATGGCGACGGCGGTGGCGTGATTTTCCGCCGTCAATCCGTCCAGAACCTCGGTCAGGGTCGCCTCATATTCCTTGATCAGCGCCCGCTCCATCTTGCGGTCCTCCTGATAGCCGAAAATATCGAGCGGGGTGCCGCGTAACCGTTTGAACTTCGCGAGGAAGCGGTAGGCCTTCATCATATACTGCCCGTATTCCTTCTTCTTGAGATGGCCGGTATCCGGATCGCGCTTCGAGAAGAGCGGCGGGGCGAGATGGAACTTGATCGAATAGTCGCCTTCCATCATATGCTCCACCTTCTGCATGAAGACCGGGTCCGCATAGAGCCGGGCGACTTCATACTCGTCCTTATAGGCGAGCAGCTTGAAGTAGGCGCGACTCACCGCCTCCGAGAGGGAGGTATCGCCGGGCTTGATGTCGCTCTCGCGCAGCCGGACCTTGGCGATCGTGTCGCTGTAGCGGCGGGCATAGCGGGCGCTCTGGTAGCCGGTCAGGAATTCCACCCGGCGCGAGATCATCTCGTCGAGGTCGTTTGTCGGCTCCTGAATGAGCGTCGGGCCCTTGAGCTCGTTCACTTCCTTCATCACCCTGTCGGGATCCGCCGCCATCACGCGGCCCCAGCCGAAGGCCTTCTTGTTGAAAGGCACGGCGACGCCGTTCAGTTCCACCGCGCGGAGCAGGGCTTCCTCGCTGAGCGGGATCAGGCCCTTCTGATAGGCAAAGCCGAGCATGAACAGGTTCGTCGCGATGGAATCGCCAAGCAGCGTTGTCGCAATCTCGCTCGCCTCGATCAGGTCACACTGGTCCGGGCCGATGGCCTCGCGGATATGATCGAGCGTGTCTTTCACCGGGAAGGGCGCGTCGGGATCGAGGGTGAAATCCATGGTCGGGGAGGGATGGGCGTTGATCACCGCATGGGCGACATTCACGTCGAACTTCGCAAGGCTGTCGTAGGAGCCCGAAACCACCATGTCGCAGCCGATGAGAAGATCGGCACGTCCGGCCGGGATGCGCACAGCGTTGATATCCTCCGGCTCCGGCGCGATATGCACATGGCTGGTCACCGCGCCGCCCTTCTGGGCCAGGCCCGCCTGATCGAGGACGGAGATACCCTTGCCCTCCAGATGTGCGGCCATGCCGACAATGGCGCCGATGGTGACGACGCCGGTGCCGCCGATCCCGGTGATCAGGATGCGGTAGGGGCCGGTCAGTTCGCGCGGAGCGGGGGCGGGCAAGCCGACGGCCGGGTTCTCCGCCGAATGGGTCTCGCCCTTGCGCAGCTCGCCGCCCTCGACGGTAACGAAACTCGGGCAGAAGCCGTTCAGGCATGAATAGTCCTTGTTGCAGGTGGACTGGTTGATGGTCCGCTTGCGGCCGAACTCGGTCTCCAATGGCTCGACGGAAAGGCAGTTCGATTTTACCGAACAATCGCCGCAGCCTTCGCAGACGAGATCATTGATAATCACGCGCTTGGCCGGATCGGGGAAAGTGCCGCGCTTCCGGCGGCGGCGCTTCTCGGCGGCGCAGGTCTGGTCGTAAATCAGGATCGTGACGCCCTTTTCCTCGCGCAAATGGCGCTGGATTTTGTCGAGGTCGTCGCGGTGATGGATGGTCGTGCCCTTGGGCCAGGGCGTGCCTTCCGCATATTTGTCGGGCTCGTCGGTGACGACGCGGATCATCGAGACGCCTTCGCCTTCCAGCTGCTGGGCGATCTGCCAGGGGGTGATCTGCCCCTCCGTCTGCTGGCCGCCGGTCATGGCGACCGCGTCGTTATAGAGGATTTTGTAGGTGATATTGGCCTTCGATGCGACCGCCTGACGGATGGCGAGAATGCCGGAATGGTAATAGGTCCCGTCGCCGAGGTTGGCGAAGATATGTTGCTCTTCCGTGAAATGCATCTGCCCGACCCACGGCACGCCTTCGCCGCCCATCTGGGTGAAGGTGTCGGTGTTGCGGTTCATCCAGGTGACCATGAAGTGACAGCCGATCCCGGCGACGGCGCGGCTTCCCTCCGGCACGACGGTGGAGGTGTTATGCGGACAACCCGAACAATAGAAGGGCGTGCGCACCAGCTTCGCCGGTTTTGCCTCCAGCTGCTTTTCCTTGCGGTCGAGGAAGGCGAGGCGGTTTTCGATCGATTCGGAGGTATAGAAGCGGCGGATGCGGGCGGCGATGACGCGCGCCACCATGGCCGGGGTCATTTCCCCGGTCGATGGCATGATCGCATGCTTGTCCTCATCGAACTTGCCGATGATGCGCGGGCGCACCCCGGTGTCCCAATTGTAGAGCTGCTCCTTCATCTGGTTCTCGATGACGGCGCGTTTCTCCTCGATCACCAGCACTTCCTCAAGGCCTTCGGCGAACTGGCGCACGCCGTCGGGTTCCAGCGGCCAGGGCATGCCGACCTTATAGACGGTGAGGCCGATTTCCGCCGCGAGATCGTCATCAATGCCAAGGTCCCGAAGCGACTGGCGCACATCGTAATAGGATTTGCCGACGGTGACGATGCCGAAGCGGCGCTTCGGGCTGTCCATGGTCACCCGGTCGATATTGTTGGCGCGGGCGAAGGCACGGGCGGCGTATATTTTATGCTTGTTAAGGCGCACTTCCTGATCGAAGCGGTTGTCATGGGGCTGGATATTGAGGCCGCCTTCGGGCATCTCGATATTCGGGCGGATGAAGTTGCCGCGTTCCGGCGAGACATAGACGGAGGCGCCGCCCTCGACGGTTTCAGAAATACATTTAAAGCCGATCCACAGACCGGAAAAGCGCGACATCTCGATCCCGAGCAAACCGTAGTCGAGAATCTCCTGCACATTGGCCGGATGCAGCACCGGCATCATCCAGCCGGCGAAGCTGTGCTCGCTCTGATGCGCGATGGTGGAGGAGACGATGCCATGATCGTCGCCGGCGAGCGCCAGCACCCCGCCAAGTTTCGAGCTGCCGGCGCTGTTGGCATGGCGGAACACATCGCCGGTCCGGTCGACGCCGGGGCCCTTGCCGTACCAGAGGCCGAACACGCCGTCATAGCGTGCGCCCTTGAACAGGTTGAGCTGCTGACTGCCCCAGACAGCGGTGGCGGCCAGGTCCTCATTGACGCCCGGCTCGAAATAGATGTCATTCTCTTTCAGGATTTTCGAGGCTTTCCAAAGTGACTGGTCATAGCCCGCAAGCGGCGATCCGCGATAGCCGGAGATAAAGCCCGCCGTATTCAGCCCGGCGGCACGGTCGCGTTCCTTCTGCATTAGCGGCAGGCGCACCAGTGCCTGAATGCCGGTCAGGAAAATGCGCCCTTCTTCAAGCGTATATTTGTCGTCCAGCGTCACATTTGCCAACTGCATCTCTTAACCCTCACTCCCATTCGAAAAAAAGACATATTCAGCGTTAGATATAAGGATATTATCATGAAAGGCAAAAAAGGTCAATAATACTGACATATATATCTTTTCATAAAATTGCCGTCGGATTTTTTTTGACTTTTCCGGGGCAAAAGTGCTTTTGGATAAGGGACGAGTATACTTTTTGTAAGGGGTAAGCATGACCATACTGGTGACGGGCGTAGCAGGATTTATCGGAATGCATGTGGCCGAAACCCTGTTGGCCGGCGGCAGAAAGGTGATCGGGATCGACAATCTCAATCCCTATTACGACGTGAAGCTGAAGAAGGACCGGCTTAACCGCCTCGATTTATACAGCAACTTCACTTTCTATGAGCTTGATATTTCGGACCGCGCGGCGCTCTATAAGGCGCTCGGCGATCATTCGAAGATCAGCCTCATCGTACATCTCGCCGCGCAGGCCGGGGTCCGTCACAGCCTGACCCGCCCGTTTGACTATACGGCGGCGAATATCACCGGCTTCCTGACCATACTGGAACTCTGCCGCCAGCTTGAGAATCTCAAGCATGTCGTCTATGCGAGTTCCAGCTCCGTCTATGGCGCCAATACGAAAATGCCCTTCTCGGTAAGCCAGACGACGGACAGCCCGCTCTCGCTCTATGCGGCGACGAAAAAGGCCAACGAGCTGATGGCCCATAGTTATGCGCATCTCTACGACATTCCGATGACGGGCCTGCGCTTCTTTACCGTTTACGGACCCTGGGGGCGGCCGGACATGGCCTATTGGCGCTTTACCGAGCAGATCATGAAGGGCAAGCCGGTCCATATCTATAACCATGGCGATATGAAGCGCGACTTCACCTATATCGACGATGTTGTGAAGGGTATTCTGGAAGTGCTGGTAAACCCGCCGGAAATCAAGGAAGGCCATGTGCCGCACCGGGTCTATAATATCGGCAACAACCGGGCGGAGAGGCTCCTCGATTTCGTCGAGATTATCGAGAAGACCCTCGGCGTCGGGGCCAAGCGCGAGTTTATGCCCATGCAGCCGGGCGACATCAAGGAAACCTACGCCGATATTGACCCGATCCACCGGGATGTGGGATATGAACCTGCCACCAGCCTTGACGAGGGCCTGCCGAAGTTCGTCAATTGGTACAAGGAATACAATAAGGGTTAGGGTTTCTCATGTCGGACGCGTTCGATATTTCGCAGATACAGAATATTATTGATCATGGCATTCCTCATTGCGCGGATATCGGCGTGCGGGTCCATGACATGAATGCCGACGGGGTGACCTTCAGCCTGCCGTATCAGGAACGCTTTGCCGGAAACCCGGTCAACGGCGTTCTCCATGGTGGCATCATCACCACGCTGATCGATACGGCGGCGGGCATGTGCATCTATGCGCGGCTGCAGAAATACATGCCGCTGGCGACGCTGGACTTGCGGATCGATTATCTGAAGCCGGCCACCCCGGGGGAGGATGTCTATACCCACGCGACCTGTTACCGGACGACGAAGCAGATCGCCTTCGTGCGCGCCATCGCTTATCACAGCGATCCCGACGATCCGATTGCCAATGCGGTCGGCACCTTCATGCTGAAATCCACCACCGGCAAGACGTTGAATGAAGCGGCGGACGAGAAGAGGACAAAATCATGACGACCATGACCTCCGAAGATTTCGTCGCCCGGATCGAGCAGGCCAAGCAAAGCAGCGACTGGCGCCCCGTTTTCGAGATGATTCCCTATTTCACTTATCTGGGGCTGCGGCTGGAGAGAACCGACGGACGGCTCATCTGCATCCTGCCCGAGGATAAGAAATTCATCGGCAACCCGACCCTGCCGGCGCTGCATGGCGGGGTCATCGGCGCATTTCTGGAAAGCACCGCGCTGGTGCATCTGTTTGCGACGCAGGAGGTGACGCGCCTGCCGAAGATCATCAATATCACGGTCGAATATCTCCGCTCCGGCAAGCCGATCGAAACCTATGCCGAGGCGGTAGTGACCAAGCCCGGCCGCCGGGTCGCCAACATGCGGATCGAGGCCTGGCAGAAGGACCGGGACCGGCCGATTGCCGCCGCCCATGCCAATTTCCTTGTCAGTTGACGGGAACGTCCTAAATGTACAGGAACAATTTATTGCCGCTGGAGTTTGCTTTACATGACTGATGCCGCCCTTGCCAATCTGCCCGAATGGGACCTGAGCGATCTGTACCCGTCCCGGACCTCGCCCGAACTGCGCGAGGATCTGGAAACGGCGGCGCAGGATGCCAAGGCCTTCGCCGCGCATTACAAGGGCAAGCTGACCGAGCTGGACGGGCAGGGGCTCTATCTCGCCATCGCCAAGTTCGAGGAGATCGGCGAGATCGAGGGCCGGATCATGTCCTATGCCTATCTCGTCTATGCGGGCAATATGTCGGACCCGGATATTGGCAAGTTCTTCCAGACCATGCAGGAGAAGATCAGTGCCATCGGTACCGACCTTCTGTTCTTCACGCTGGAATTGAACGCGATCGAGGATGACCGGCTTGAGGCGATGTATGAGGGCAGCAGCCTGAAGAAATACAAGCCCTGGCTCGATAACGTGCGGGCGCTGAAACCCTATCAGCTCTCCGACGAGATCGAGAAGCTGCTGCATGAGAAGGATATCGCCGGACGGAGCGCCTGGGTGCGGCTGTTCGATGAGACCATGGCGGGCCTCAAATTCGAGGTGGATGGCGAGGAAATGGCCTCGCAGCAGGTGCTGCACCTTCTTTCCAGCCCGAATGCGGAACTGCGCAAGAAGGCAGCAAAGAATCTCGGCAAGGTGTTCGGGCAGAATGTCCGGCTGTTCTCGCTGATTACCAACACGCTGGCCAAGGACAAGGCGATCGAGGATGACTGGCGCGGCGCGCCGGAGCCTGCCGCTATGCGCCATCTCTCCAATCAGGTCGAGGCCGAGGTTGTCGATGCGCTGTCCGAGGCCGTACAGAGCGCCTATCCGCGCCTGTCCCATCGTTATTACGCGATCAAGGCGAAATGGATGGGCAAGGACAAGATCGACTATTGGGACCGCAACGCGCCGCTTCCCGATTCCGATGATCGGATCATTCCCTGGAGCGAGGCACGTGATACCGTGCTTGAGGCCTATGGCCGTTTCTCGCCGGATCTGTCGGCGCTGGGGCAGCAGTTCTTTGAAAAACCGTGGATTGATGCAGGTGTGCGCCCCGGCAAGTCGCCAGGCGCCTTCGCCCATCCGACGGTGCCGAGCGTGCATCCCTATCTGTTGCTCAACTATCAGGGCAATATCCGCGATGTGATGACCCTCGCCCATGAGCTTGGCCACGGGGTGCATCAGCTGCTGGCGGCGCCGCAGGGCGGCCTGCTCGCCGATACGCCGCTGACGTTGGCCGAAACCGCGAGCGTCTTTGGCGAACAGCTCACCTTCCGGGCCCTGCTGGAGAAAGAGAGCGATCCGGCCAAGCGCAAGATCATGCTGGCGGGCAAGGTCGAGGATATGCTGAACACCGTGGTGCGTCAGATCGCCTTTTATGAATTCGAGAAGCGCCTGCATGATGCCCGGCGGAAAGAAGAACTCTCTCCTGACCAGATTGGCGAAATCTGGATGGATGTCCAGCGCGAAAGCCTCGGCCCGGCGATCCGGCTGCATGACGAGTATCAGTATTTCTGGTGCTATATCCCGCATTTCATCCATTCGCCCTTCTATGTCTATGCCTATGCGTTCGGCGATTGCCTCGTGAATGCGCTCTATGCCATCTATCAGGAGGCGGACAGCGGCTTTCAGGATAAATATTTCGACATGCTGAAGGCCGGCGGCACGCTCCGGCACAAGGAACTGCTGGCACCCTTCAAGCTGGACGCGTCAGACCCGGCCTTCTGGTCCCGCGGCCTTGATGTGATCGAGGGCTTCATCGACGAGCTGGAAGCGCTTTAACCTTTTTCAGCCATCTCATACGACATTCTGTTGCTCGACGGGCAGATTTCGGTATATTGCATCGCAACGTAATATAACGACGCGTGAGAAATGAAAGGTATATCATCATGAGCGAGCAGGGAAATATGAACATCGATGCGCAGAAAGACTCCTTCGATGCCTTTGTGAAGCTGTTCAAATACGGCACAATCGGGATCATTATCCTTCTTATCCTGATGGCGATCTTCCTGCTCTGACGGACGGGCTCCGCCCGTTTTCGTTGATCACGGACGGGGGTGCGGAGCAGTCGCCACACTACCAGAATTCACAACAATAAAGGATCGATTATGAAAATCGCCATCCCAAGGGAGCGCCGGGAAAACGAGAAGCGGGTCGCCGCCTCCCCGGATACCGTGAAGAAATTTGTCGCCCTGGGCGCCGAGGTCATTGTTGAGGCCGGCGCGGGAGAGACAAGCTCTTTCAAGGATTCAGACTTTGAAGAGGCCGGCGCGACCATCGCCGCCGATGAAGCCGCGGCGCTGAAAGACGCCGATGTGGTCCTCAAAATCCAGCATCCGCTGACGAAAGAAGAGGGGACTGATGAACTGGCGCTGATGAAGAAGGGCGCCGTTCTGGTCGGCCATCTCTCCGCCATGCAGAACCGTGAGCAGGTTGCCGAATACGCCAAGGCGGGCATTACCGCGCTGGCGCTGGAGTTGTTGCCGCGCATCAGCCGCGCGCAGTCCATGGACGTGCTCTCCAGCCAGTCGAACCTCTCGGGTTACAAGGCCGTGCTCGATGCCGCCGCCGAATATGGCCGCGCCATGCCGATGATGATGACCGCTGCGGGCACCATTGCTCCGGCCAAATGCTTTGTCATGGGGGTCGGCGTCGCCGGTCTTCAGGCAATCGCCACCGCGCGCCGCCTAGGTGCGATTGTGACCGCGACCGACGTACGCGCCGCGACGAAGGAACAGGTCGAAAGCCTTGGTGCAAAATTCATCATGGTGGAATCGGAAGAAACCGGCGAAACCGAAGGCGGCTACGCCAAGGAAATGAGTGACGATTACAAGAAGCGCCAGGCGGAACTTGTGTTCGAGCATATCAAGAAGCAGGACATGGTGATCACCACGGCCCTTATTCCGGGCCGGACGGCGCCGATCCTGATTACCGATGAAATGCTGGCGGTAATGAAAAAGGGGTCCGTTGTTGTTGACCTCGCGGTCGAGGCGGGCGGCAACGTCACCCAGTCGAAACCGGGCGAGATTGTCGTCACCGACAACGGCGTCAAGATTATCGGCCATCGCAACGTGCCAAGCCGCCTTGCGAGTGACGCGTCATCCCTGTTCGCGAAGAATTTATTCAATTTCCTGAACCCGATGATCGACAAGGAAACGGGGAATTTGAACCTGAACTGGGAGGACGAGGTTGTCCTCGGCGCCGCGCTCACCCGCGACGGCAGCGTGATCCACCCGCAACTGACTGAGGGAGGGAACTGATTATGGATATGGTAGATCCAACCGTTTTCCGGCTTGCCATTTTTGTGCTCGCCATTTTTGTTGGCTATTACGTGGTCTGGAGCGTAACGCCCGCCCTGCATACACCGCTGATGGCGGTCACCAACGCGATTTCCTCGGTGATTATCGTCGGTGCGCTGATTGCCGCCGGACCATCGGATATGACGCTGGCAAAGGTCTTCGGCTTCGTCGCCATCGTGCTCGCCTCGGTCAATATCTTCGGGGGGTTCCTCGTGACCCAGCGGATGCTGTCCATGTACAAGAAAAAACAGAAATAGGGGAGACGCACCGTGTCAGCAAACTTTACGGCGCTTGCCTATCTGGTCTCCGCCATTCTTTTCGTTCTTGCGCTTCGCGGCCTGTCCTCACCGGCCAGTTCGCGGCGCGGGAATATCATGGGCATGGCCGGTATGGCCATCGCCATCATCGTCACGATCTTAAGGCCCGACGTTCTCTCCTATGAGTGGATCATCGGCGGAATTGTCATCGGTGGCGCCATTGGTGCGGTCATCGCCCAGCGCATCGCCATGACCGCCATGCCGCAGCTTGTCGCGGCCTTCCACAGTCTCGTCGGCCTTGCCGCCGTGCTGGTCGCCGCGGCCGCTTTCTACAACCCGGACGCCTATGGTATCCTCGGCGCGGGCGGGGAACTGACGGTTCTCTCGCGCATTGAAATGTCCATCGGCATCGTGGTCGGTGCCATCACTTTCTCGGGCTCCATCATCGCCTTCACCAAGCTGCAGGGGCTCGTCTCCGGCAACCCAGTGGTCTTTCCCGGACAGCATTTCGTCAATCTGCTGATTGGTCTTGCCATTGTCGCGTTGATCATCTGGTTCTGCCTCGATCTCGACCCGACGATCTTCTGGGCCATGACCGTGCTGGCCTTCGTCATCGGCTTCCTGATCATCATCCCGATCGGCGGCGCCGATATGCCGGTGGTGGTCTCGATGCTGAACAGCTACTCCGGCTGGGCGGCGGCGGGTATCGGCTTCACGCTCGAGAACACGGCGCTGATCATCGTCGGCGCGCTGGTCGGCTCCTCGGGTGCGATCCTGTCCTACATCATGTGCAAAGGCATGAACCGCTCGATCATCAACGTGCTGTTGGGCGGTTTCGGGGGGGATGCCGGCGGGGCCGCCGCCGCGACGTCAAGCGAAGGCAAGTCCGTGAAATCGGGTGCCGCCGACGATGCGGCCTTCATCATGAAGAACGCGTCCAAGGTCATCATCGTGCCGGGCTACGGCATGGCCGTGGCCCAGGCCCAGCATGCCGTGCGCGAAATGGCCGACATGCTGAAGGCCGAAGGGGTCGAGGTCCGCTATGCCATCCACCCCGTCGCAGGCCGCATGCCGGGGCATATGAACGTGCTTCTGGCCGAGGCCAACGTGCCCTATGACGAGGTGTTCGAGCTGGAGGAGATCAACCACGAATTCTCCACCGCCGACGGCGCCTACGTGATCGGCGCCAACGACGGGACCAACCCCACCGCCAAGACCGATCCGCAAAGCCCGATCGCCGGGATGCCGATCCTCGACGTGGAAAAGGCCGGCACAGTGCTGTTCATCAAGCGCGGCATGTCGTCGGGCTATGCCGGGGTCGATAACCCGCTGTTCTACGCCGACAACACC
>PAKP01000051.1 GCA_002706985.1 Sneathiella sp.
CAGCACCGGCCGCAGACGCTGAGCACCGGTCCGAAGCACTGCCTCCATCGCATCCATGCCCTGCCGGTGCAGATGCGTATAGGTGTCAATCAGCACGATGTTGTTGTTCACCACAATCCCCGCCAGCGCGATCACACCAACCCCGGTCATGACAATGCCGAAGGGTTGCCCGGTGATGATAAGGCCAACGAACACACCAATGGTGGACATGATCACGGCCGTCAGGATGAGGAAGGCGTGATAGAAGCTGTTGAACTGTGTCACCAGAATGATTGCCATGATGAAGAGGGCGACGGCGAAGGCTTTCCCGAGAAAATCCTGCGCCTTCTTCTGTTCCTCATCCTCGCCCTTGAAGACATAGGAGACTTCCGGGTTGATATTGGCTTCATTTTCCAGCCACGTCTGAATTTCCTGAACCTTTTCATCCACCAGAACACCGGCGACGACATTCGCCTTGACGGTCATAATCCGCTCTCCGTCGGCGCGGTTGATGTTCCCGACCTTCTGGCGCGCCTCACGCTTGACGAAATTGGAGATTGGCACCATGCCGCTTTCGGTCATGACCCGCAGATTGTCGAGCTGGTCCATGGTTCTCTTGTTATCAGGGAACCTGAGCCGGATATCGATTTCATCGTCCGCGTCATTTGGGCGGTATTCATCCGCCTTGATTCCGTTGGTGACAAGCTGAATGGTTTTTCCAACTGTCTGGATGTCGGCGCCAAACCTTCCGGCCTGTGCCCGATCCACCGTAACCTGCCATTCAATGCCGGGGATGGGACGGCTATCCTCGATATCGATCAGGTCCGTCACATTGTTTTCGAGGTGATTGCGGATTTTCTCAACCTCGATCGGTAACAGATCGGGGTTGCGGGACGACAGCTGTATCTGGACATGCTTCCCCGTTGGTGGCCCGTTATCGGGTTTGCGCGTCTCCACCATGATGCCGGTAAGATGGCTGGTTCGTTCGCGGATATCCTCGAAAACCGCGTCTGCCGAGCGACGCTCCTGCCAGTCCTTGAACTCCATTTGGATGGTGCCGATCACATCCTCCGATACATCCTGCTGGCCTTGCGCCGGGCTGCCCGTACGGGTGTAAAGTGCTTCAAAATCATCAAGTTTCAGGACTTCGTGTTCAACCTGACGAACCAGCGTATCCTTCTCGTCAGTCGACATGTTGCCGCGCGCATGAATATAGACAAGTGCCATTTCCGGTTCGACCTTCGGGAAGAACTCGACGCCGTTGCCATGAGTTGCATAATAGTACTGAACACCAACGAGGGTGAGGACGCCGAGCATGACAATCTTCACCGGATGGCGCAAACAGACGGACAGAAACCGGACATAATGGCCGGTAAGGCCACCGATGGACCGGATATCACCGGTCTCCGCCGCGGCGAGCGCAGCAAGCGTCTTTGAGTTTGTCGAGCCGGGACGGCCAAAGACCGATCCGAGGGTGGGCACGAAAATCAGCGCCATCAAGAGGGAGCCGGTCAGCGTTGTGATCAGGGTGAGGGGGAGGTATTTCATAAACTCCCCGACGACGCCAGGCCAGAACATCAGCGGCATGAAAACCGCGAGGGTGGTCGCGGTGGATGCGATGATCGGCCAGGCCATGCGCTTGGCTGCAAGGGCATAGGCCTGCTTCTTGTTTATGCCTTCCGCCATCTTACGGTCGGCAAACTCGGTCACAACAATGGCGCCATCCACCAGCATCCCGACCGCCAGGATCAGGCCGAACAGGACAACGATGTTAATGGTCAGCCCGATGATATACATATAGAGAATGCCGATCAGAAAGGAGCCCGGAATGGACAGTCCGACAAGGCCCGCCGTCCGCACGCCGAGCGCGCTGATCACGACGATCATCACCAGGATAATTGCGCTGATGATGTTGTTCTGAAGATCAGACAGCATCGTCCGGATATCGCCGGAGCGATCCTGCGTGTAGGTGACGACCACATTTTCCGGCCAGTATTTCTGCTCCTCGGCGACTGCGCGCTTTACGTCCTCGATCGTTTCGATGATGTTTTCGCCGACCCGCTTTTTGATCTCGAGCGCCACTGCCTGCCGGCCATTAAGACGGGCATAGCTGTCCGCATCCTTGAAGGTGCGGCGTATGTCGGTGACGTCTCTGAGTGTGACGACACCATCGTTATTAACCTTCATCGGAATATCGAGAACGTCATCGGCGGTTTTGTAGAGCCCGGGGACCTTGATGGAGAAGCGCCCCTTGCCGGTATCCATGGAGCCTGCGGCAATCAGCTTGTTGTTGGAGACAACCGCATTTGCGAGTTCAGCGTTCGAGATCTTGTAGCTCTCAAGCTTGACGGGGTCGATAATGACTTCCAGCACTTCCTCGCGGTCACCGCCAATGTCGGCTTCCAGTACACCGGGGAGACCCTCGACCCGGTCTTCGAGGTCCCTTGTCAGCTTGATCAGGGTGCGTAAGGGGACATCGCCCGACAGAGTGACGACAATGACCGGAAACAGGGCGAAGTTCACCTCGTTGACGGTGGGCTCGTCCGTTTCTTGCGGCAGCTCCGTCTTCGCGAGGTCAACCTTTTCCCGGACATCCTGAAGCGCTTTGTCCGCATCAAAACCGGCATCAAACTCAAGCGTGACGGACGCATGCCCTTCCGAGGCAACGGCCGTCATCTCCTTCACGCCCTCAATTGAGCGGAGTTCAAGCTCCATCGGACGGATCAGCAACCGTTCCCCATCTTCCGGGGAGATGCCTTCATGGGTCATGGAGACATAGATGATCGGGATGTTGATGTCCGGGTCCGATTCCTTCGCGATATCGATATAGGCATAAGCCCCGGCGACAAGGATCAGCAGCAGGGCGGAGATGACCGTCCGGGCCCTGCCGATTGCCGCATCAATGATGGCGTTCATTGGGATGCCTCGGCGACATAGAGGTCAGGTTGGACCTTATCTCCATCGCGGACGAAATCCTGCCCGACAACGATCAATCGAACCGTCTCCGGCAGTCCCTGCACCCAGATCCCGTCCGGCGTATCGGCGAGTATTTTGACCGGGTAAAACTTGACTGTATCGTTGTTGCCAACGGCCCGGAGGCCGAGAACACCGGCATCATTCAAGGTAAGATATGCGGGGGAGAGGAAATGTGCCTCGACAGAATTTGTCTTGAAGGTGATTTCCGCAGTCACACCGCTGCGCAGCTTGTAGCCCTCGTTCGGTACTTCAAGCTCAACCCGGAAAGTCCGTGTCTCAGGGTCCGCCATGCTACCGATAAATTTGATTTCACCGGTCACGGTTTCGCCCGTCACCAGCTTCGCTGAGCCTTCCCCGCCAACGGAGATGTTACCGACCTGAAGCTCGGAAATCTGCCCCGTAATCAGCAGTGGGTCGCTTTCGACAATGGTGGCAATGGGATTGCCGTCCTTTACGAAATCCCCAACCTCGGCGTTTCGCTCCTCGATATATCCATCGAAGGGGGCATTGATCACCAGATCGTTCAGGCGGATCCTCATCGCCGTCACCTGCGCCTTGGCGCTATCAAGAAGGGCCTTGGCACTCGCCAGTGTGGTATCGGCACTAAAGCCTTTCTTGTTCAATTTCTGCGCGGCGTTATATTCAATTTCCCGCTGCCGGACGAGCGCCTGGGCTTCCTGCAGGCGCGCCTCATTGTCCTTGACATCGAAGCTGACGATACGATCGCCGGCCTTTACCCGATCGCCATCATAGACATGGACCTTGTTGACCCGGCCGGAAATTTCAGCTTTCAGTTCGACGACCCGGTTTGCTTCGGTCTTGCCATGGACAATAATTTCGCGCTGACGTGGCTGAGCTGTGAAGTTGAGGTAGCGTACGCCCATGATCTTGTGGGTGTTTTCAGCTTCCTCATTGCTGCTTTCGCTTGCGCTGGTATTCTCCTGCGTTGCGGCAGAAGCATCTCCCGCGCCGTTCTCCTCATCGCTGCCGACATTGATCTGTCCGGACGCAATCCAGGCCGTCACGCCAACGGCGATGACAATAGCAATGATGATTGAGCGGTTCACAGCGATACCTCTTTGTTGTCGAGCATGTCCAGGGTCACATTATTCAGCGGCACGGGTCCCCATAAGGGCGTCGGCTTCCAGCAGGTGGCGGTTTTCCTGCAGGTAATCAATTTCCGCCTGATACACGGCGCGGCCATAACCGCACAGGAATTGTTCCCGGTCTGTCGGGAGATCGGCGCAATCACTACTCATTGAGTCAATCTTGCGCTGACTTTCCAGAATTCTCTCATCTATAAGCTCGGCGATCGTCGCCGCCGGCAACAGATGGGCGAACATCAAGGTGACCAGAAATTCCGAACGGAACCGGTCCGCCCCCGGCTTTTTCATGATTTCATCGAGGAACATATACCGGCCGGATGACGTTATTGAGTAAATCTTCTTGTCGGGTCGTTTTTCCTGTGCAAAGGCCCGGCAGGAGACGAGCCCTTCCTCTGTCAGCTTGTTCAGCGCCGGATAGATCGAGCCGTAACTTGCATGGAACATCAATCCCAGCCGTTCCTCGAATGTCTTCTTGATTTCATATCCCGACGCATCTCCCATGGTGAGAACGCCGAGACACAGGGTTCGAATGTCCATAAAGCCGCTTGTTCCATCAGATGTTCGGGATATGTATCTGCCACAATCCCGGATGCCGTCCTATATTTCGGAAGAAAATATATCAATCCGATATAATTGCAATTTTAATATAGCCTTTTCTTCCGGATTGGCATGTGACTGACGTCACGAAATAAATAAATCGTGGAAAATTTTAACAGGCATAAAAAAAAGCGGCTCATTTGCCGCTTTTCATCATGTCACCAATATCTGATGCTGCCGACTACATTTTCCGGTAGAAGATGTGATTGCCGATGCTGGTTGTCTGTTTAAACTTTTTCGACCAGCTCGGTGAGACATAGGTTGCATGGTAGAAAGTCGCATCGCCGGAGAGATCTCGGAGGTTTCCGTCTTTCACAAGACCGGCAACCATCAAGGAGCGCTGCCATGCCGTCTTATCCATTGCCGTATCCGACTTGCCGTCACAGGCGAATGAGAACTGGCAGGCGTTGCGCCGTGAACTGCCCTCAAATACGATGGCGCAGTAAGATTTCCGCTTAAGCTGCACCCGGTTATGCACGACCTGGGCGACAGCAATCTGCCCACTGAAAGGCTCGCCGCGCGCTTCGAAATAAACGGCCTGCGCCAGACATTTCAGGTTAGGATCATCGGATTTTGAGGCAACGATTGTCGTTGCGGCAGGCATAAAGGTCGCCATTATGAGAAATAGCAGAGACAGAAAGGTTACCGTCAATACGCTCAAGGTTTTTAGATACATTTGCGCCCCCATTACTCAAGGATAGACTCACGCTTATATCAGACGACGCATACATTAAGCGGTTGGAAAGGGGCAAAATTATGGCAAACTTTCCGTATTGCGGGATTCCCTGCGCCGCAAGCGGAGCTCTTTGAGGACATCCATCTTCTCTTCATTGCTCATCAGGGCCCAGCCGCCAATCTCATTTCGGGTCCGAAAGCACCCCTTACAATACAGGTTCTGCATATCCATGCTGCAAATACCGGTACAGGGAGAGGGAAGGTTCGGGATATTTGTTATTTTTGGATTCTTGCGACGCATGTCAGGCTTTCGTTTTCGCTGTCTCCAATGCTTTAATCAACGCATCGAAAGGCAGTAATACACAGTTATGCCGGCTTTTATGGGCCGAGACGACATTAAAAAACTCCAGTTTTTTCCACTCCGGTTTAACCTGAACCGTTTCCCCTTGCAACATGGACTGCAGGTTATCCCGTGTCCTGGAAATCTCTGATGCTTCTCTGCCAACGGCATTTTCGCCGATGAGCGACGCGGCGGCCTGACAAAGGACGCAGGACCGATTTTGATGGTTCAGATCAGAAATCCTGCCGTCTTCCAGCTTGACCTGCATGGTGATCCGGTCGCCGCAGGTCGGGTTATCCAGGGTCTCCGTCGCATCGGGGTTTTCAAGAGTGCCATCGCCCACGGCATTCGCCGCAAGCCGCAACAGGTTTTTCTGGTACAGTTCGTCAATCACGCAATTCACTCATTTCTGTTTAAGGGCGGCGAGGGCGTCCGGCGTATCAATGTCGGTGAAGATGCTGTCCTTCCCGGCTTCGACATTGAACACCAGCGGCTCATTCTCCGCTATCAGGGATTTCGCGCCAATATCGCCGGTTATGGTCAGAATGTCGCTCCTGAAGTTGCTGGCGATCAGAACCGGATTTCCACGCTTCCCCTGAAATGTCGGAACGATGATCGCCCGGCCTTCCTCTACATCAAAAGCGTCTATTAACGCATTGAAAAGATTTGATTTTACGAGAGGCATGTCTCCGAGACAGATAAGCAGGCCGTCATACTGATCAGCGAGGGCGCGAAAGCCGGTCTTCAGGCTGCTGCTCAATCCTTCCTCATAATCCGGGTTGTGGAAGCGTTTGATTCCCATGTCGTCGAAAAGGGCCGCAACCCGCTTATGATCATGTCCCGTGACACCATAAACACCATGTGCCTTTGACTGCAGGGCCTGCTCGGCGGTGTGGCGGAGCATCGGCTTTCCATCGATTTCCGCAAACAGCTTGTTTTTGGCCCCCATACGCCGCGATTGTCCCGCTGCGAGAATGAGGATCGCAACGGACTTTCCGTTTTTCCGGCTCGCCTGCTTTTTCTGGTTCCTGGGTTGCGGCCGGCTCGGGATTTCCTTCAGCAGGCCACCCGCGCCCATATCCATGATATCGGAGGCGGTGACGGGGATATCCGCGAGGAGCCGCTCCAATACCCAGTCAAAACCGTTCAGTTTGGGGGAGCGGGTGCAGCCCGGCAGGCCGATGACCAGCGTTTCGTCAATATGTGCCAACAGGAGCAGGTTACCAGGGTCCACCGGCATTCCGAAATGGTCGATTGTTCCCCCTGCGCGTGTAATCGCAATCGGAATGACGTCTTTCCTGTCCATGATGGCGGAAGCACCAAAGATCAGAATGGCCTCGCATCCTTCGGCTTTCAAGTCGGAGATAGTTGCGGACAACGGTTCTTCATGGTGATCGCACTGGCGGCGAAGATTAATCCCGTTTTCGCATGCTCGCAGGCGGTCCTCAAGAATATCCTCGGACTTTCGGACAACGCTGTCTTTCGTATTCGGCAAGATAGTTGAAATGACGCCGTTTTTTCTTCTGCGAAAGGGGCGGACGGAGAGAATGGGTGCCTCCGCCTGCATGGCGTGCTGAGCCGCGGCTTTGACTTTTTCTTTCGGGACCGAAAAGGGAATGATCTTGACGGTTGCGAGCATTTGTCCGCTATCGACAACTTCATGGTTTTTGACCGTGGCAATCGTAATCGTCTCATCAATGTGATTGATTTCGGTCACGAGCCGCTCATTGACAACCGCAACACCACGGGTGGCGGCAAAAAGATTGGCGCGTCCGGTGAAAGGAGGCTTGCTCGTAACATTCTCTCCGGCGCAAGGGGTGGCAATCGCGGCGGCAGCGTCATCTTCCGCCATGTCGGTATCTTCAAGCCGGGCCCCAATAACCGTCTCTACACCATTGTTTTCAATGGATTTAATATCTATCTGGGTAAGAATATATCCTTTCTTCAGGAGCTTTCCCGGGGCGATCTCGACGGCGTGGGCAAGGATAATGCCTTCCGCCTCGCGGACTGGAATACGGCCGAAAATCATCAGGCATCCTTCTGCCGGAGGACGGCTGTCATTTCCGCCATGATGGAAATGGCAATTTCCGCCGGGGATTTTGCGCCGATATCAAGGCCGATGGGGCCGTGGATACGGGCAAATTGCGCGTCGGAAAAGCCCGCGCCGAGTAGGCGCTGCTGCCGTTTGGCATGGGTCCGGCCGCTTCCCAGCGCACCGATATAGAAGGCATCCGATTTCAGCGCGCATTGCAGCTCCGGGTCATCAAGCTTGGCGTCATGGGTCAGGGTTACAATGGCGGAGCGGCGGTCAATACCGAGATCCGCAAAGGCCTCATCCGGCCAGCGGTTATCAAGCGTGACATTCGGGAAACGGAAGTCGGAACCGAAACTCCGCCGCGGATCGATGACGGTGACATCATAATCCGCCGATGCGGCCATCGGGACAAGCATCTGGGCGATATGGACTGCGCCTACAACAAACAGCCTGAGCTGGGGATTGAAGATGTTCAGAAAAACTGGGCCGTCTTCGCTTTCGAAGGTGGCAGGTTTGTCATATCGAAGCGCATTTCTTGCGGCTTCTGTTATCTCCGAATTATCTTCATTCTCAAAAGGATAGAGAAGATTTTGCTCTCCCGAGTTTAAGTTCGTTGCGAGTACGACCTGACGTTTTGCCAGGCGTGCCTGTTGCAGTTCTTCCAAAAGGGCCGTTTTCATGACACCGCCTCAGTCGAGTTTTTCAACGAAGACATTGATTTTTCCGCCGCAGGCAAGCCCGACTTCCCAGGCTTCGTCATTGCTGATGCCGAATTCCAAGGTTTTCGGGATTCCGCTGCCGATAATTTCCAGGGCTTCCTGAATAACGGCGCCTTCAACGCAGCCACCGCTGACGGAACCGACCATCTGGCCGGTTTCATCAATGGCGAGCTGACTTCCGGCGGGACGCGGGGCGGAGCCCCAGGTGCTGATGACAGTGGCGAGGGCGACTTCGCGTCCGACGTTCTTCCAGGCGAGCGCCTGGCTGAGGATATCATCAGCGGGCAGAGTGGATAAGGCATCGGTCATGCGGCAAAACTCCTTCTCTCGATTTGGGCGCCCATGGGTTCGGATAGAATATCAGCCAGGTCTTTCAGGCTGTTGAGATTATGGATCGTACGAAACTGGTCGACATGAGGCAATATCGCCTTCACACCTTTGGAGCGGGGTTCAAAGCCCTGATAGCGCAATAGCGGATTAAGCCAGATCAGCTGGCGGCAGGATTTATGCAGCCGTTCCATTTCGACACCAAGTCCTTCTCCTGCATCCCGGTCGAGCCCGTCGGAAATAAGCAGTACGACAGCGCCTTGCCCGAGAACCCGGCGGGACCAGAATTTGTTAAACTCCCGTATCGTGGCACCGATCCGCGTGCCGCCGGACCAGTCTTTGACCTTCTCGCTTACTGCATCCAGCGCTGCATCGACATCACGATACTTCATATATCTCGTTATATTGGTGAGACGCGTGCCAAATACAAATGTGTGGACCCTGTCCCGGTCATTTGTAAGGGCATGCATGAAATGCAGCAGCATCCGGCTGTACTGGGTCATGGATCCGGATATGTCACAGAGAATGACCAGCGGTGGATGGCGGGTGACACGGGATTTGAAGCGCAAGGGGATACTGGCGCCGCCGCTTCTGAGGCTGGCCCGCAGGGTGCGTCGCATATCGATTGCACCGCCATGAAAATCGGCGCGATGCCGCCGCGTCTTTACGCTTAGGATAGGAAGCTGCATCGTGGCCATGGCCTTTTTCGCCAATTCCATTTCCTCTGCCGTCATGCTCTCGAAATCCTTGTTCTGAAGGAGTTCGTTGTCCGAAGCAGTGAGTGTTGCGTTGATTTCGATTTCCTCGCTCTCGCTCTCCTTTTCCGGATCCGGCGCCGGCGAGGGGGCCAGGGCATCGGAGAGACGGCGGTTGAGCTCGGCCTGATCGTCGCGTTTCGTACTGTCGAGAAAGGTCGTAGGCAGCATCATGTCCATCATCTTTTTAAGGATTTCCGGATTGCGCCAGAAGACATGGAAAGCCTGATCAAAGATATCCCATTGATCGCGGCGGTTGACGAACACGGAATGTAGCGTCCAGTAAAAGTCATCGCGTCGTCTTATGCCAGCCACCTCTACGGCGCGGATGGCCTCGATAACCCGACCGGGGCCGACGGGCAGGCCGGCACGGCGCAAGGTCCGTGCAAAATGCAGGATGTTCTCCGTGAAAGTTCCGCCTGCCTGTGCTCCCGGTTCGTTCATTTTGTGCCGAGTTCCGTGTTAATCTTCTGAATGATCTCGGCCGCCTCGCTACCCTGTATCTTGGAGATGTCATCCTGATATTTCAGAAGTACACCAAGCGTGTCATTGATGACATCGGGATCGAGCGAGATGATATCCAGCTCCTTCAAGGCAGAGGACCAATCGAGCGTTTCGGCGACACCGGGCAGTTTGAACAGGTTCGGGTCCTGCCGTAACGCCTGGATAAACAGGACGATCTGCTCGGACAGCCGCTTGTCAATATCTGGTAGCTTCCGGGCGATAATTTCCTTCTCCCGTTCAGCATCGGGATAATTCACCCAGTGATAGAGACAGCGTCTCTTCAGGGCGTCGTGTATCTCGCGCGTCCGGTTTGATGTGATAATGACGATTGGCGGTTCCTTTGCCTTGATCGTGCCGAACTCGGGGATGGTGACCTGAAAATCGGACAGCACCTCCAGAAGGAAGGCTTCGAACGGTTCATCCGTCCGGTCCAGCTCGTCAATCAGCAGTACCGGTGCACCGCTTACATTGCTCTCCAGCGCCTTGAGAAGAGGCCGTTTGATAAGGAATTTTTCCGAGAATATATCGCTGCTGAGACGGTCCTTGTCGGCGGTTTCCGTTGCCTCGGCCAGCCGTATCTCAATCATCTGGCGCGCATAATCCCATTCATAGACAGCAGAACTAACGTCCAAGCCTTCATAGCATTGCAGGCGGATTAACGGGCGATCAAGCTGCTCCGCGAGTACCTTGGCAATCTCGGTTTTGCCAACCCCGGCTTCGCCTTCGAGAAAGAGCGGCCGCCCCATTTTAAGCGCCAGAAACAGGACAGTCGCAAGGCTTCTGTCGGCGACATAGTCAGCCCCTTGCAGCATTTCCTGTACGGCGTCGATGGATTGAGGGTGCTTATCTGGCATTTCTATGAGCTTTCCCCTGAGTCTGTGATTATAAATGTGCCGTAGATCCGGCCCTTGTTATCAGCAGTTAAGATAAAAAACAGGAAAGGGGAAGCCAAAACTTCCCCTTGCCGTTGCGCTATACAATGAGATATCGCGTTACGAGGCGGCCTTGATCGCCCGTGCCGCCATAACCGAAATTAGGTTTGCACGATATTCGGCGGAGGCATGAATGTCCGCATTCAACCCTGATGCCTCCGTCTTGACGCCGGAAACCGCATCAGCGGAGAAATTACTCTCGAGCGCTGCTTCCATCTCCGTTTGCCGGAAAACGCAAGGCCCTGCGCCGGTCACGGCGACGCGGACACCGTTTGCCGATTTGGAGACAAAGACGCCGGTGAGTGCAAAACGGGATGCCGGGTTCGGGAATTTCGCATAGCCTGCTTTCTCCGGAATGGGGAAGGAGACTTTGGTAACGATTTCCCCGTCCTCCAGCGCGGTTTCAAACAGATCGACGAAGAAATCCTCTGCCGAGATGCTCCGTTTGTTTGTATGAACAGTTGCCCCGAGACCGACGAGGGCGGCCGGATAATCCGCAGCCGGATCGTTATTCGCAATCGATCCGCCGATCGTGCCACGGTTGCGCACCTGTGCATCGCCGATATGGCTGGCGAGGTAAGCAAGCGCCGGAATAGCCGATTTGACCTCGGCAGAGGAGGCGACATCGGCATGACGGGTCATGGCACCGATGCTCAATTCCGATCCGCTGGCCGAGATGCCTTTCAGATCGGGGATGCCCCCGAGATCGACCAGCTTGCCGGCTTCCGCAAGGCGGAGTTTCAAGGTCGGTATCAGTGTCTGCCCACCCGCGATGAAACGATCATCCTCGCCAATAGCGGCGGCGGCCTCACTTACCCCGGAAGGGCGCTCATAATCGAATG
>PAKP01000052.1 GCA_002706985.1 Sneathiella sp.
GAGTAACTGGCCTCCGTTTCCGCCTCGTCGGCCAGGAAATAGCTCGTCATGCCGCCCATGTCATACCGGCGGCCACCCGAGGGCGGCACGTTCTGGACTTTCCCTGTCTCCAGCTTGCTCCCTGCCACAATCGCCTCCTTCATTCCCTGTTTATGTCTAGACACAGCGGCCGCCATCCACTTCCAGTGCAACGCCGGTGATGAAGGAAGCATCGTCCGAGGCCAGCCAGAGCGCAGCGTGCGCCAGATCGCGCGGCGTATTCTCCCGCCCGAGCGGAATGGTGGAGACAAACTTGTCGCGGATTTCCTGGGTATCGACGCCGCCCATGAACTCGACCGCCATGGGCGTATGGGCGAAGACCGGGCAGAGCGCATTGACCCGCACCTGCTTCGGCGCCAGCTCGACCGCCATGGATTTCGACATCGTGAGAACCGCGCCCTTGCTCGCGTTATACCAGGTGAGGCCGGGGCGGGGGCTCAAGGCCGCGGTGGAGGAAATATTGACGATATTACCGCCCTTTTCCAGCATATGGGGGACGATTGCCTTGGTCGTGAGGAACAGGCTTTTGACATTCACCTCGAAGATCTTGTCGAAAGTGTCTTCATCGACATCGAACATGGAACCGTTCCGCTGCGGCATCCCGGCGTTGTTTACCAGCACGTCGATCTTCTGGAAATTATCGAGGGTTTGCTTCGTCATGGCAGCGATATCCGCGGCGCTGGTGACATCGGTTTCACTACTGATGGCAACGCCGCCGTCATCGGTGATGCTCTTGGCAACGGCAGCGGCGGCGGCACCGTTTATATCGCTGACCACCACTTTCGCGCCCTCGGCCGCGAACAGTTTTGCCATTGCTTCGCCAAAGCCCGATCCCGCGCCGGTGATGATGGCCACTTTATCTTGTAATCGCATGAATATCCTCCTGTTATCTCGCAGGATATTTCACCGTTGGCCGTCAATTGGCAAGAGCGGGCGTTAAAAAAGTTTCTGAAAAAGAGGCGAGGAGCGATCAGGCGGCTTTCCGGCGAATGCGGTCCTGAGGCAGATAGAGGCTGACTTCCGTGCCTTCCCCATATTTGCTGTGAAGCTCCAGCCGTCCTTCATGCATCTCCGCCAGGTTCTTGGAGAGCGGCAGGCCGAGACCCGTGCCGTGATATTTGCGGCTCTTCTCGTTATCGACCTGAACGAACGGCGTCAGCGCCCGCTCGATATCGTCTTCACGGATACCGATGCCGTTATCACTCACGCTGATCTTGATGCCCTCATTCTCCAGCACCTGGACAGAGGTGATGATGCGCCCGCCGGTCGGGGTGAACTTCACCGCGTTGGAGAGCAGGTTGATCAGGATCTGCTTGATCATGCGCCGGTCGGCAAAAATCTGCGGCAGCAGCGGATCGAATTCGAGCTTGATATTGATATCATTGTCGATGGCATGCTGCTGGGTCAGGCGAATGCATTCGTTGACCAGCACGTCGATCTCGACTTCCTCTTCCTTGATTTTCTGCTCACCGGCCTCGATCTTGGAGAAATCCAGAATGTCATTGATCAGGTCGAGAAGGTGATGCCCGCTCGAATTGATATCATGCGCATATTCGAGATATTTGGGATTGCCGACAGAGCCGAAAATCTCGCTGATGATCACTTCTGAAAAACCGATAACAGCGTTAAGCGGCGTTCTGAGTTCATGGCTCATATTCGCGAGGAACTTGCCTTTCATCTGTGCGGCATATTCCGCTTCGTCTTTCGCCTGTTTCAGGAATTCCTCAATCTGCATCTGCGCCGAGATGTCCCGGATCACAAGCTGCAACACATTCCGCTCCCCATAAAGCAGAGCCGAAGCATCCATTTCAACGCTGGTCTGGGTCCCATCCTCACGGATAACCTTCGATTTCAGCGCCGGCAGGTTGTTCACCATTCCGGCATCTTCCGCATCGCTGAAATAGGGAGCCAGCGCCTCACCATCAGAGAAGGGGAAATAGCTGGAAATCTTCTGGCCGATCAGGTCGTGGCGGCTTTTAACCTTGAACAGATCAAGCGCCGCTTCATTGACATAGATGATGAACCCGCCCTTATGCGCAACAATCGCATCAGGGGAAAGCTCCACCATGCTGCGGTAGCGATCCTCATTCTCTCGAAGCGTCTGCTGCGCGAGGCGGTTTGTCGTCACATCATTCAGGGTCAGTACAAAGCCGCCCTCGGGCCGCTTGTTGAATGAGCTTTCGACGATCCGGCCATCGGTGAAATAGCGATCAATCGAATTGGAGGGCAGTCTCTCGATTGCCTCGATCACTTGGGTAATAAAACTATCCTTGTCCTCGCCGACATTCATGTAATTACCGAAGGACCAGCCCAGAACATCATGGAAGGTGGTATGCGCCGTCAGCTGGCTTTCCTTGATACCGATAAACTCAAGATACCTACTGTTCCATTTCAGCAGCTTGTAATTTTCGTCATAGACAGCGATCCCGACAGCGACATTCTCAAAAACCGCATCGAGAAGCGTTTCCCGGGAGAGCAGGGTCTGCTTTTCCTTTTTTGCCTGACTTGATTGCAGGAAAGTCAGCGCAAAGCAGACCATCAGGCTGCCCATGGCCAGAACGGAGGCAAGGGGGGTTGGGGACAATCCGGCAAGAACCGACAACAGAAGAACCGTCCCGACTGTGCCGGCCACCATGGCAGCGCCGCGCGTCCAGCGCATATTTCCCATTTTTCGAACGTTCATCGACTGCAGTTCAGCCTTCATTTGCGGATGCACCACAAAACGGCATCCCTGATTCCGGCCAGTCTACATCCTTTATCTTAATAGTCGGTTTACAGGTGAAAAGGCGTCCTGATGGACAGTCCCAAATTTCATAAGACAGATATTTGCCTTCGTGATAAGCTGTGCAAACCACCGGAGACAGTTGTTAAGTCAATAATTTTAATATTGTTTTAGAAGTAAAAGCCGAGATGTTCAAAAAATCGAGCGACACGGAAAATTCCGACGAGGCCGAGCGAAAAACCATTCTGGTGGAACCTCCGGTAAAACCGCGACCGCTGGCGCGCCTGAGAACCTATTTTCTGACCGGTATCGTCGTCACCGCACCGATCGCCATCACGATCTATCTGACCTATGTCTTTGTCTCCTTCGTCGATGCCAATATCACCCCGCTGATCCCGGCGCGCTACAACCCGGAAACCTATCTGCCTTTCGGTATCCCGGGCCTTGGTGTCATCATTGCGGCCTTTGCCCTGATCCTGATCGGCTTCCTGACCGCCAACTATCTGGGCCGGTCGCTGCTCGTGCTCGGGGAGAGGATCGTCGGGCGTATGCCCGTGGTCCGCACCATCTATCATGCGCTCAAGCAGATCATGGAGACGGTGCTGGCGCAGTCGAGCACTTCCTTTCGCGAGGTTGTGCTGCTGGAATATCCCCGAAAGGGCGTCTGGGCGCTGGCCTTTGTCACCAGCACCGCCAAAGGGGAGGTCAATGCCCAGCAGGAAGAGGACATGATCAGTATATTCCTGCCAACAACACCCAACCCGACATCGGGCTTTCTGCTGTTCGTGCCGAAAAGCGATCTCACCTATCTCGACATGACGGTGGAAGAGGGGGTCAAGCTTGTCATTTCCGCCGGGATGATCTGGCCGGAACCGCCAAAAGAAAACGGCGACACCCCGGAGAAGAAGAAACTCCCTCCACCCGAGACGGACACGGAAACGGAAAAGCCGTCAACCTGACAGATACCGGATCGCGCTGTCCCGCTCAAAAAGATACAGCAGGGTTTTGAGTGCCTTGCCGCGCGCGCTTCCCAGCTTTTCATCCTTCTCCAGCACAAGCCGGGCATCATCGCGGGCGATGGCGAGCAGGCGGGAATGATCATGCAGGTCGGCAATTCGAAATTCCGGCAGGCCGCTTTGCCGGGTTCCCAGAATTTCCCCCGCACCGCGCAGGCGTAAATCCTCCTCGGCGATCCGGAAGCCGTCCTCGGTCTCCCGCAGGATCGCCAGCCGCGCCTTCTGCGTCTCGCCAAGCGGCGGGGCATAGAGCAACAGGCAGGTGCCTTCCAGTCCGCCGCGGCCAACCCGCCCGCGCAGCTGGTGCAGCTGGGCAAGGCCGAACCGCTCGGCATGCTCGATGATCATCACCGTCGCCTCGGGCACATCGACGCCAACCTCGATGACGGTCGTGGCCACAAGGATGCTGATCTCCCCGGACATGAATCGCCGCATGGTGGCGTCCTTCTCCTCCGCTTTCAGGCGGCCATGGATCAGCCCGACCTGATCGCCATACAGCGTCTTGAGATGGGCAAAGCGTTCCTCCGCCGCCGCGACATCTAGAACCTGCGATTCCTCGACCAGCGGACAGACCCAGTAAATCCGCTCTCCCGCCGCCAGCTTGCGCCCGAGACCGTCGGCCACCGCATCCAGCCGTTCCAGATCGATGGCGCGGGTGTCGACGGGTTTGCGCCCCGGCGGCTTCTCCGCGATGATCGAGACATCCATATCCCCATAGGCGGTGAGGGCGAGCGTGCGTGGGATCGGCGTTGCCGTCATCACCAGCACATCGACACCGCCCTTGCCATCGCGCCCCTTGGCGCTCAGGGCGAGGCGCTGATGCACACCGAAGCGGTGCTGCTCATCAATAATGGCAAGACCGAGGTCATGAAATTTCACATCCTCCTGAAAGAGGGCATGGGTCCCGACGACCAGATCGACTGCGCCACTCGCGAGTGCCTCCAATGTCTCTGTGCGCTTCTTGCCCTTCAGGCGGCCAGTGATCAACAGGCAGGAGAGCCCCGCCTCGGTTGCCAACGGCTCGATCGCGTTGAAATGCTGATGGGCGAGGATTTCCGTCGGCGCCATGATCGTCGCCTGCGCACCGGCCTCCACCGCCGTTGCCATGGCCAGCAGTGCCACCACCGTCTTACCGCTACCGACATCGCCCTGCAGCAGGCGGAGCATGCGGTGGGCACCGGCCATATCGGCCTCGATCTCCGACAACGCGGAATTCTGGGCGCCGGTCAGGCTGAAGGGCAGGGCGCGCAGGATTTTCTCGCGAATTTTACCGTTGCCAATGAGGGACCGGCCGGGCTTTCGCTTCATGCTGCGGCGGATCAGTTCCAATGCCAGCTGGTTCGCCAGCAATTCGTCATAGGCAAGGCGCGCCCGCGCCGGCGCATCGCGGCTGAAATCCGCTTCCTCCGTCGGGGCATGGGCTGCAAGAAGGCTCTCCCGCCAGCCTGTCCAGCCCTCCCGCGAGAGCAGGCTCGCATCCTGCCATTCGGGAAGATCGGGCAGCATTGGCAGGAACTGGCGCGCCGCCTTGATGAAGGTCTGGTTGGTGAGACCGGCGGTCAGCGGATACACCTGCTCAGACAGCGGAATATCGGCGGCCATCTCCCGCGTCGTAATATAGTCGGGATGGGTTATTTGGTATGTGCCGCCATATTCCTCCAGCTTGCCACTGACCAGCCGGTCGCTGCCCTCGGGAAGCTGCTGGCGGAGATAATTCTCGCGGCCATTGAAAAAGGTGAGGGTGAGGCTCTGTACCCCGACCTCGCACTGGATCTTGTAGGGCGCCCGCCGGTTTCGTGACGGCAGATGATGATCGATATGCAGCGCGACGACGACATTCCGGTCAACAAACTCCGGTGTCAGTTCGCTGATCTGATGCCGGATCACCAGCCCCGTCGGCAGATGCCAGGCCAGATCGATGATATTCGGCCCGGCCAGCTTCTCGATCAGCGCCGTCAGACGCGGCCCGATGCCCTTGAGCTTGCTGACAGGAGAAAATAGTTGAAACAGGATTTCCGGGCGCACCGCATTCCTCACGATTGATTTTCGGTATTGTGATCTCTCCGGGGGTCGAAGGTCAATGTTCGAGAGAGTTAAAATGGCTTTTCCCGACAGTTACTACTGACATCGCGGGTGAGACAGGCTATATCCAACCTAACCAGAAAAGAGCTTGCGATCATGACCGAAGATATCACTATCCGCCGCAAACGGCTTATCCATCGTTCCCGCTATACCGGCATGAAGGAGACCGACCTGCTGCTCGGCGGATTCGCCAACAAATATGTCAGCGGATTTACGAGCGACCAGCTCGATACCTACGAGGCCCTGCTGGAAGCCGGCGACCCGAACATCTATGTCTGGGCCGTTGGGCGGGAAGAGGTGCCGGTGGAATATCAGAGCGATGTCATGACCCTGCTTCAGGAATTCAGCAAGTTCGAGCAACGCAGCAGAGTTTAAGTCTGTATGAGTGATACAACGATCTCTCGCCTGTGCTCCCGGATTTCGACGCTTGCCAAGGCGGATCATTCCTTTCGAATTGAAGCGGTACCGGAGGGCTACGATGCCTGCCTGCTGGGCGCGCTTGCCCGAAACTCGAAGCGCGATATCCTCTATGTGCTGCGCGATGACATTCGCATGGCCGCGAGCGAGGCGGCGCTTGCCTTCTTCAATCCCGGTATCGAGGTGATCAGCTTTCCCGCCTGGGACTGCCTGCCGTATGACCGCGTCTCGCCGAACCCGGAAATTGTCGCCCACCGGATGACAAGCCTCGGCCGGATGACCGACAGGGCGGCGCAGCCGCGCATTTTCCTGACCACTCTCAATGGCGCGACGCAACGGGTACCGCCGATAGAGATGGTGACGAATAGCCGCCTCAATATCCGGGTGGGGGATCAGGTCAACGGACAGGACCTCGCCGCCTATCTGGTCGCCAACGGCTTTTCACGGATCGGTACGGTCATGGAGCCCGGCGAATTTGCCGTGCGTGGCGGCCTGATCGACATCTTCCCGCCGGGCGCGGCCAATCCGGTCCGTCTCGATCTGTTCGGCGACAAGGTGGATGGCATTCGCGAGTTTGACGCGCTCAGCCAGCGCTCGACCGGCAAGATTGAAAAGCTGGAATTCACGGCGGCGTCGGAATTCCTGCTGAACGATACCTCCGTGCCCCTGTTTCGCACGGGTTACCGCGCCGCCTTTGGCGCCGTCACCCAGGATGACCCGCTGTATGAAGCGGTCAGCGAGAAACGCCGTCATGCGGGGATGGAGCACTGGCTGCCGCTCTTTCATGAGCAAATGGCGACGCTTTTCGATTATCTTCCGGAGGCAGATCTGTTCCTCGACCATATGATCGAGGAGGCGCTGACCGCGCGCCATGAAACCGTGGTCGATTATTACGAGAGCCGGTGCGAGGCGGCCCCGGCGGGCAATGCGGATTACAACCCGCTGCCACCAGAACAGCTCTATCTCGACCCCGAAGAATGGCAGGCCGCCATTGCAAGCCGCGCCGCCGGTCAGTTCTCGCCCTTCAAAAGCGGCGCGGAGGGGGCGCATATCATCGATGCGGACGGTCATGCGGGACGGGATTTTGCGCCTGAGCGGGCCCGGCATGAGGCCAATATCTATGATTACCTGAAAAGCCACGTCATCGAAAAACTGAAGGAAAACAGAACGGTTATCCTCAGTTACTTCACCAATGGATCAAGAACACGAAACAAAACGGTGCTGGCCGACCACGGGATTGAGCCGACGCGCGAGATTGACCATTTCGAGGATGCAGGCGGCAGCAATATTCCCAATCTTGCTGTGCTGCCGATCGAAAAAGGGTTCGAGACGCCGGATTTTGTGATCATCGGCGAACAGGATGTGCTCGGGGACCGGCTGGTCCGGCCGCGCAAATCCTCCAAACGCAGCGAGAATTTTATCGCCGAAGCCTCGCAGCTCTCGCCCGGCGACTATGTGGTGCATGTCGATCATGGCATCGCCCAGTATGAAGGGCTGACGACCATCGAAATTTCCGGCGCACCCCATGACTGCGTCACCCTGCTCTATGCGGGCGGGGACAAGATTTACCTGCCGGTGGAGAATATCGAGATGCTGTCGCGCTATGGCGGCAGCGACATGACGGCGGTTCTCGACAAGCTCGGCGGCTCCGGCTGGCAGGCGCGCAAGGCGAAACTGAAAAAACGGGTCATGGAAATGGCCGATCAGCTGATCAAGATTGCCGCCGCGCGTCAGCTCCGAAAGGCCGAGCGTCTCGCGCCGCCGGACGGGCTCTATGCTGAATTCTGCGCCGGTTTCCCCTTCGAAGAAACGGAGGATCAGCAGAAGGCGATCGAGGATACGCTCGCCGATATGTCGAGCGGACGGCCCATGGACCGCCTGATCTGCGGCGATGTCGGCTTTGGAAAGACGGAGGTTGCGCTCCGGGCGGCCTTCACCGCCGCCATGGCCGGGCAGCAGGTGGCCATCGTCACGCCGACAACCCTGCTGGCGCGGCAGCATTTCAAAGGGTTCAAGGCCCGCTTCGCCGATCTGCCGGTCAAGATCGCCCAGCTCTCAAGGATGGTCACAACGAAGGAAGCCAATCAGGCCAAGGCCGACCTTGCCGACGGCAAGGTTGATATCGTGATCGGCACCCATGCGCTGCTGGCGAAATCCGTCAAGTTCAAGGACCTGGGGCTTGTCATCGTCGATGAGGAACAGCATTTCGGGGTCGCGCATAAGGAACGGCTCAAGGAACTCCGCTCGGACGTGCATGTGCTGACCCTGACGGCAACGCCGATCCCGCGGACCCTACAACTCGCCATGACCGGCATTCGCGATCTCTCGATCATCGCGACGCCGCCGGTCGACCGGCTCGCCATCCGTACTTTCGTGCTGCCCTTCGATCCGGTGGTGCTGCGCGAGGCGTTGCTGCGTGAACATTACCGCGGCGGCCAGAGCTTTATCGTCTGCCCGCGTCTCTCTGATCTGCCGTCTGTCGGCGATTTCCTCCGCAATCATGTGCCCGAGGTGAAATATGTCACCGCCCATGGCCAGCTTCCGGCGAAAGAACTCGATAGCGTGATGAACGCCTTCTATGACGGCGCCCACGACGTGCTGGTGGCGACGAATATCGTGGAATCCGGCCTGGATATCCCGTCTGCCAATACGCTTATTACCTATCGCGCGGATATGTTCGGTCTCGCGCAGCTCTATCAGATCCGGGGGCGCATCGGCCGCTCCAAAACACGGGCTTATGCCTATCTGACGCTGCCACCGCGCAAACGGCTTACGGATGCGGCAGAGAAGCGCCTCCGCGTGCTGCAATCGCTCGACACGCTTGGTGCCGGATTCACACTGGCCAGCCATGACCTCGATATCCGCGGCGCCGGCAACCTGCTGGGCGATGAACAGTCCGGCCATATCAAGGAAGTCGGGTTCGAGCTGTATCAGGAGATGCTGGAAGAGGCCGTCGCCAATGCCCGCGAAATGGAGCTGGGCGAGGCGGGGGAGACGGAGGACAAATGGTCACCGAGCATCAATATCGGTACCTCCGTCCTGATCCCGGAGCATTATGTTGCGGACCTCTCCCTCCGGATGGAACTTTACCGGCGGATCGCCGCGCAGGAAACCGCCGACGAAATTAATGCCTTCGCCGTCGAGCTTGTGGACCGGTTCGGACCGCTGCCGGACGAGGTTTCCCATCTGGTCGAGGTGATGACGATCAAGTATTTCTGCCGTCAGGCCAATGTCGAGAAAATCGAGGCCGGGCCGAAAGGCGCGGTGTTGAGTTTCCGGGACAACAAGTTCGACAATCCGGGCGGGCTGGTGGAGTTTATCTCCCGCGCGCCGGGCTCAACCAAGCTGAGGGGAGACCATAAGCTGGTGCACAGCCGTAGCTGGGAACATCCGGAAGATCGCCTGAAAGGGGTGCTCTGGCTCGCGCAGAACCTGGCAAAGATCGCTCGCGCCGCGTGATCGCCTATTCCGGCGCCTGAGCCTCGTCGGCCTCGATCTTGTCGAAGGCCGCCAGAAAGGCGGCGGCATCCTGTGCCCCGGAGAGGGCATATTTATTGTTCAGGATAAAGAACGGCACGCCAGAGATGCCCATCTGCCGGGCGCGTATATCCTCCTGACTGACGAGATCGCGGTCCGCGTCCTTCTCGAACAACTCCGCCACCAGATCCGTATCCATGCCCGCTTCTTTAGCAGCGGCCAGCAGCACAGCCCGATCGCCGATATCTTCACCATCCAGGAAAAACCGCCGGAACAGGATTTCAACCATCGCATCCTGACAGCCCGCGGAATCGGCCCAACGCAACAGCCGGTGGGAATCCAGCGTGTTGGGAGAGCGTTCTATTTTTCCAAATTCAAACGGAATATCAACAGCTTTCCCGGCATTCCTTACATTTTCATAAAGCTCTTTCGCGCGTTCCAGACTACCGAATTTCTGCGCCATGAACTGCTTGCGGTCGGCACCCCCTTCGGGCATGTCGGGATGAAGCTGAAACGGATGCCAGGTAATATCGACATCGAGATCCGGTCGGGCGGCCAGCGCTTCCTCTAGTTTCCGCTTGCCGATGAAGCACCAGGGACAAACGGTATCGGAGACAATATCTATTTTCATATCCCGAATATAGGGCCCGCCGGGGCGGGGGACAAGAAAATACTGGAACGATCGGTCTGGTGGGCGGGCTTAGGCCGCTTTCTCATCCTCACCGGTAAGTGTAACGCTACGCTCCACGACCTCTTCAATGCTGTCACCGGCGGCAACTTCCGCCATGCCGATCATGGCCTCGATGCGGACCGGCGTGTCCGTGGACGGCAGCGCAAAGTCCGTATTCTTGAGAACCCCTTCCACTCTTTTGAGAGCAATGAGCGCTTCCTGACGGCGGGTGCCGGGCAGGGCGATCACGAAATGGCCGGTATCGTAATGGCAGCAGAAATCCTCTCCCCGCACCAGGCTGGAGAGCGCCGAGCCGACCTGCCGGAGAAGCTGATCCCCGGACGGATAGCCATGATCACGGGTGATCTCATCGAAATTCGCGATTTTAAGCGAGGCGACGGTCATCACCTTGTGCTGCGCCGCGTGCTCGGAAAACATCGTTGGCAGATGGGCGCGCATGAAGCCGCTGGAATAAAGATCGGTCGGGCCGTCGGCCACCGGATGCGGCTTGGCGATGCGGAACAGTTTCTGGATGGCGAAGCGGTAGCGGTGCTGCTGTATCTGCAGACCGGCGCGATTGACCAGCGCATCCATCTCCGTCTCATGCAAAATGATGTCGGAGACGCCATGCACATAGGCGGCGCGGCGATTCTCGGAGTTTTCCAGAACCATCAGCACCGGCAGGTTATAGAGCTTCGTGTCGGAGCGGATGTCATAGCAAAGACGCAGGTTGCTGTCGCCATGACCGACGCCGGAGAGGATCACCGCATCAAAACGCCTGCTCCTGAGATCATCGAGCGCCATGTCCGGGTTCTTGCATATATGGATGTTCGTGCGGGTGTCCAGACGGAGGAGAATATTCCCGAGCACGACCGTCTTGTTCCCGACAATCAGGATATTGGCTTCCCCGATATCCGGCTCCGGCGAGGTGACGCCGGTAATATCAACCCCGTAAGTCTCCGTCGTCGCAATGCGCCGGACGAGTTCCTGCTCCATGATCTCCAGCCGGACGAGGGCACGAACACGGCCGAGCAGTTCAAGATCGCAATAGCCCGGAGAAATGGTCTGGATACGGCATTTAAGATCGGCCGGTCCCACCACCAATGTCGGAAAGTTGTTGGTCTCTGCCATCTTCGCAATGTCCTTTACATTGACATTGGCGGAATTGTTTTCGCCGTCGATCAGGATAAGATCAAACGACTGATCTCCGAAATCCTGCTCGAACATCGCGAGAAACGAGAGGCGCGTACAGCGATAACCCGCCTCGGCAAGGCAGGGTTCTATGGTGTTGGCCGGGCTGTCCGAGACAACCAGAAGATTGGCGGCGTAACGCATTCTACAAGGTCTCCCATCGTCAATGCCTCCTGTTTTAAATAAAAATCCTTAAAAATATGTGAGTTTTCCGCGCATCCGGCCTGCGGCGTCAATTCCGGAGGGCAGGGAGGTGAAATGCACCCTTGCTTTTGACGAAAGGAGCGGAAATCATGTAAGTCCTTCAGAGACAAGAACAACAAATTCGAAGCAGGAGAAATTACATGACGTCGCCCCATAATCTCGAAGGCAAGCATGCGCTGGTCACAGGCGCCTCTTCCGGACTGGGCTGGCAATTCGCCCTGACTCTGGCGCGGGCGGGCGCGAAAGTCACACTGGCGGCGCGACGGACGGAAAAGCTGGAGGCGCTGGCGAAGGAGATCGCAGCGTTCGACGGGCGCGCCCTGCCGGTGCGGATGGACGTGACGGATGTCAGCAGCATCCATGAGGCCTTAAGCGCCGCGGAGACCGAAATGGGGCCGGTCAATATCCTCGTCAATAATTCCGGCGTCAGTGCCCAGTGCCGCGCTGAGAAGGTCACGGAAGAGGATTTCGACTATGTCATGGACACTAACGGGAAGGGCGCGTTCTTCGTTGCCCAGGCCGTTGGCCAGAGCATGATCCGCCATGGACAGGGCGGCAAGATCATCAATATTGCCTCCGTCGCCGCCAAGAGAGTCCTGAAACAAAGCGTCACCTACTGCATGTCGAAAGCTGCGGTCGAGCATATGACCCATGCCCTCGCCGATGAATGGGGTCGCTACAATATCCAGGTGAACTGCATCAATCCCGGTTATATCGTGACGGAACTGAACAGCTTCTACTGGGAGACGGAGTCGGGCAAGCGCCTCATCTCGAAGCTGCCGGGCCGCCGGGTTGGAACACCGGACAAGCTCGACGGGGCGCTGCTGCTGCTCGCCGGGCCCGGATCAGACTTCATGACGGGCTCATCGCTTGAAGTCGATGACGGCATGACGGCGCAGGGGTTCTGATCTCCGCGCCCCAAGGCCTACATACCGTTTTTATAGAGTTTGAGGTTCTGGTGTTTCTGACGCACCGGTGCCATTGCCCGGGCGGTCTCCACCAGGAAGGTCAGGCCATAGACAAGCCGCGCCGTCAGGATACCGTCAAGCTCGGTGGCCGGATCGCTGGTGAACAGGCTTTCGACCTGCCGCAGGATCATATGATCGGGCATCCACCAGAGAAAATTATTCTTGTAGCCGCTCATCCGGAGCTCGGCCACCGGGTAGGCGCCGCCAGTACCGGAGCTGATCGCGACGATCTGGGCAGGCTTATGGGCCAGTTCCCCGCCATCGCACATCAGCAGGAAGTTTTTGAGGTGCGGCGGTGCCATACCCGCCCATTCGGGACAGATTACAACAAATCCGTCACAGGCTTTCAAGCGATCGGAAATCGGCTTCCAGAAGGCTTTTATTTCACTGCCGCTTTTCCATTTTCCCTCATGCCAGAGTGGCACTTCCAGATCACGGAGCGCGAAATACTCGACTGACACCGGACTATCAAAATCTTCCAGCAATCCTTTGATATAATTACCAATTCTGCCTGATTCAGATTTCTCCCGGATGCTTCCGACGATGATCCCGATTTTCAGTTCCGACATACTCTTAAGTATCCTTTTCTTGTTGCTTCCGGCTAGAAGCTTCCCTCCAGGTTCAGCGATTTGATCAACTCGTAATAGCCGAAGATGGCGACGAAGAAGAAAGCGACCAGAACCAGCTCATGCTTGAACTGGTGGGAATGGAAAAACCGCCGGTCGCGATGATGAATAACATCCATCAGTTCGTCCCCAAAACGAATGGAGAGGAATGTGCCAATACCCGACAGGACGATAACCCCCCAGTAAGGGTAGGGGGTGATGATGATCTGCCTCAGTAATTTTGTGATCAGTGTGGTGTCATAATAGGACGCCGCATAGCTGAGGGAAAAGACATTGACCAGAATGGCAATGGTCCAGACCGCAAGTTCCGACAGTATCATGCGAATGCCGAACAGCAGCCTGAGCGGAAAATCAAGAAGAAAGCCGGCGTCGGCGATCGGCGTGCATAGGACGAAGAAGCTCCAGGTTAGCAGCGCCGACACGCCGCCCGTGAGCAAATCGAACTCATAGCTGAGATAGGCGAAATAGCCGCCGAGCAGCGCGAGCAGAAGGAAGAACTTGATGAAAACCTGCTTCGAAGGCCTGGCAACGGTATCTTTCATGCGTCCGAATATGCAGCATTTTCCTGAAGATACAAGAAAGTTGTTGGGCTTACGACGTAAATGTCCCCGCTAACTCATCCTGTATCCTTGGGAAAGAAATGCTGCGTCCGGTTGGCAAAGGCAACGAGGGAGAGCATGACCGGCACTTCCACCAGAACCCCGACAACGGTCGCAAGCGCGGCGCCGGAGTTAAGGCCGAACAGGCTGATGGCGACGGCCACGGCAAGCTCGAAAAAGTTCGACGTCCCGATCAGGGCGCAGGGTGCCGCCACCTTGTAGGGGACACGCCAGGCCCAGGCCGCCCCATAAGCAAGGGCAAAAATGCCGTAGGACTGGAGGATCAGCGGTATGGCAATCAGAACGATCAGCAGGGGCCTGTCGAGAATGACCTGCCCCTGAAAACCGAACAGCAGGATGACGGTCATCAGCAGCCCGATCACCGAGAAGGGTTTGACTTTCGCCGTAAACGCCTCGACCGGTGCATCGCCGCTGTTCGCCGGGCTCCGAGAGATCAGCAGATGGCGCGTGATCGCTCCGGCAATCAGCGGCACAACCACATAGAGGCCCACGGAGAGCAGCAATGTCTCCCACGGGACAACGATATCCGTCACCCCGAGCAGCAGGGCGACAATCGGCGCAAAGGCGAAAATCATGATCACGTCATTCACCGACACCTGCACGAGGGTATAGGCGGCATCGCCCCGCGTCAGCTGCGACCAGACAAAGACCATGGCCGTACATGGGGCCGCGCCCAGCAGGATAAGACCGGCAATATACGCCTCCGCATCCTCCGGGGCGATCAGGTCGGCAAAGACATATTCGAAGAATAGCACCCCGAGTGCGGCCATAGTGAATGGCTTGATCAGCCAGTTTACTATAATGGTCAGGATCAGCCCCTTGGGCCGGTCGCCGATATGGGAGAGGCTTGCGAAATCGACACTGACCATCATCGGATAGACCATCGCCCAGATCAGCACCGCAACAACGAGATTTACCGACGCATATTCGAAGGAGGCAATAATCTCAAAAATACCGGGGAGCAGATTCCCGAGCAGAATGCCCGCGAGAATACAAAGCGCCACCCAGAGGGAAAGCCATTTTTCGAAAAAACCTATTTTGGCAACTTCCGGCCCGGAGGCGGACGAGAGCCTGTCCGTATGTTCCTGTGTCACTGCTTTACTCTTTTATTCTAGGGAGTTACCGGAATTTATTCCGCCGTTTCCTTGTCTTCCGTCGCACCGATATCATCGAGATGCTTCTGCAGGACAAGCTTTTCGAGACTGGAAATCGGCAGGTTCGCAAACACCGAAATGCGGTTGTTCAGCATCCTGTAGGCTTCCGTAAAGGCGACCATGACTTCCGCCTTCGTGCCTGTGGCTTCGGCCGGATCGGGAACGCCCCAATGGGCACTCATCGGGCGGCCCGGCCAGACCGGACAGACTTCATTCGCCGCGTTATCGCAGACGGTAAAGACAAAATCCATCTGTGGCGCATCGGGCCCGGCAAACTCGTCCCAGGATTTGGAGCGGGCAAAGCTGGTGTCGTAATTGAGGTTCCGGAGCAGCTCAAGCGCCACCGGATGTACTTCTCCTTTCGGGAAGGAACCCGCTGAATAGGCCTTGAACATGCCGTTGCCGACCTTGTTCATTATGGCCTCGGCCAGGATCGAGCGGGCCGAGTTTCCAGTGCATAAAAAGAGAACGTTATAAAGGGGTTCTGTCATTTTCCTAATCCAGAATTCAAGAACAATCGATTTCTTCGAAGACGCGGTCGCATATCTCCGGCCGTCCGTTGCAGCAATCCGCCATCAGGAAGGAGAGGAGGCCGCGCATGGCGTCAAAATCGGCAAAATACCGCACCGTCCGACCCTGCCGCTCATTCGTAATCAGCCCCGCATTCACCAGAACCGAGAGGTTTGTCGACATGGTGTTCTGACGCACCCCCAACGCATCTCCGATATCGCCGGACAGCATGCCCTCTGGTCCTGCCTTCACAAGCAGCCGGAACACGTCAAGCCGCGTCTTCTGGCTCAGAGCCGCTAGAGCCCGTAATGTCATATTTTCATCCATATATCATGAATAGTAGATATTATAAGAATTCGCAAGCCGATTTTATCCAAGGAATGAAATAATAATACTGCCGGGGAAAGAGCATACGGCCGTCTGCGTATATCAGTTTTCCCTGCTTAACTGCTGGCAAAGCCGTAAATTTCAATATAGTTTCAATAACAAAAATCACTCGCAATAGAGCAGGGACAGGATGGTGAAGCGGCCGGAAGGGATTATTTACGCGGTTGACGAACGCCCGCCATTACCGACCCTGCTGTTGCTGGCCCTGCAATATGCCGGGCTGCTGGCGGCCTATCTTGTCCTGATCGTGATCGTGTTCAAGGCAGCGGGGGCGTCGCAGGCCGACTCCATCAATGCCATCAGCCTCGGGATGATTGCCGTTGCCGTCGCGACGGTCATTCAGGCCCTTCGCAAGGGACCTATCGGTTCCGGCTTTCTGGCCGCGCCGGTCTTTTCCGCCATCTATCTCGGCCCGTCGGTTCTGGCGGCGAAGACAGTCGGGCTGCCGGCGGTCTTCGGCATGACGATCCTTGCCGGACTGTTGGAGATCATCATTGCCGGAAACCTGCATCGTCTGCGCATTTTCTTTCCGCCCGCCATTAGCGGCTTTATCGTCGCAATCATCGGTATCCAACTCGGGCTGGTGGCGATCGATCATGTACTGGATATCCAGGAGCGGAACCTGCCGGACTATGGCAATCACGTCATTGTCGCGGGACTGACGCTTGCCATTACAGTCGGGCTCAGTATCTGGGCGTCAGGGCTCGCGCGGCTCATGTGCTCGATGATCGGGCTCGTTGTCGGTTTTGTGCTGGCGGTTGCGTTTGGCCTGATTCCGGCGGAACATTGGCAGATCCTGAAAAACGCACCGATCCTCGCGCTTCCTGATCCGAGCTTCATTTCCTATGATCTCGATGCCTCCCTGCTGCCGGCCTTCCTGATCTCGGGCATTGCGGCGGCGCTGCGCACCGTCGGGGTGATTACGACCTGCCAGAAGATCAACGATGACGACTGGCGGCGGCCGGACATCAAGTCGATCAAGGGCGGCATGTATGCCGACGGGCTTGGCTGCATGCTGGCGGGCGCGCTTGGCACCATGGGAACGAACGCCGCGCCCAGCCTTGTCGGGGTCTCGAAAGCCTCGGGCGGAACCAGCCGCTATATCGGTTTTGCCGCCGCCGGTGTGCTGGTTTTCTTCTCCCTGATGCCGGTCATCGCGTCCTTCTTCCTGATCCTGCCAAACTCGGTGATCGGTGCGATCCTGATGTTCACAGCCTCCTTCATGATATCCGGCGGCATCCAGATCATGATGTCCCGCAATATCGACAGCCGCATGACCTATGTGATCGGCTTCTCGATGCTGCTCGGCATCAGCCGAGACGTCTTTCAGGACTATTTCAAGAGCCTGCCGTCCTTTTTTCAACCCTTCACCAGCTCCATGATGCCAATCGCAGTGCTTTGTGCGCTGTTGCTTCACCTCATCTTCCGGATCGGCAGCCGCCGCAAGACGAGCGTCGGATATGACAAGGTCGAGCATTCCATCGACGACTTCTCGGACATCATGGAGAAGCAGGGGAGAAGCTGGAACATTGATCCGGCTGTTGCCTCACGCGCCGAGTCAACGACGGAGCAGGTGCTGGAACATATCCGCCGGGCCAGCCTCGCCACCGGGCCGGTCACGGTGAAGATGAGTTATGACGATTTCAACTTTGTCATCAGCATCGAGTATCAGGGGATGCTGCTCTCCTTGCCCCATGTCGGCACCAAGCGGGGCGTGTTCCTGGAGGAGGAGGCTTTTTCATACGGCCTTGCGGACTTCCTGATCGGGGCCTATCCCGACCGCATGGAATCCTTCGCCCGCGGCCCGGACATCACGATCGCGCTGCATTTCAACGTCTGACTAGCCGGGCCAGACCTCCGGCACCGATGTTACCAACCATTGGGTGAGAGCGGCGTTGACTTCGGCCGGCTTTTCCTGCGCCATCCAGTGCCCGCAGGCGATATTTCGGCTGGTCAGGTTGCGGCAGTATTTCTTCATGGGTTCCGCCAGCGGCGAGCGGATGCATTCGCAGGTATAATCATATTCCGCCAGCAGGAAGAGGGTCGGCATGTCAAGATAGCCGTCATTCAGCGCCTCGGCGGCATATTCCGCATTCGCCTTGTTGTTCATATAATAGGAATCGGGTCCGAAGAATCCGTTGCGCTTGAGAAAGGCGGCATATGTCTTAAGGTCCGCCTCGCTCACCACGTCCCCATCGCGCGGGATATCCGGCGCCTCCGCCGCGCCGCCGTACCAACCGCCATGATGGCGGACAAGGGAGGTGAGGGCGGGTTTATCCCTATGGCCGTCCTTGCCCTTGCGGAACAGGGCCTTGGCCGTGTTATAGGGATTGGCGTCGAACACGGCGCTGGCCTTGTCAAAATTCTCTTCATAAAAGCGGATATATTCCCACTGCCCGACCGGAAATTTATCCTCCGGATAGAGGGAGCGATCGATCAGCGGCAGGCAGGCATCCAGACCAAGTTCCAGCGTACGATAGGGAACGCAGAGATTGGCGACGGCATGACAGCGATCCGGATGATGGCTCGCGATACTCCAGACCGTCGGGCTGCCCCAGTCATGGCCGACCCAGATCGCCTTCTCGTGGCCAAGGGCATCCAGCAGCTCAATCATATCGGCAACGACTTCGCGCTGCGCATAATCCTCATGCCGCTCGTAAATGCTGGATCGTCCATAGCCGCGCATATCCGGCGCGACAGCATGAAAGCCGAGACCAGCCATCACCGGCAGCTGGTGCCGCCAGCTCAAGGAAAGTTCCGGCCAGCCATGTACAAAGATAATGAGCGGACCGTCTTCCGGCCCGGCGGACAGGTAAAAATTCGTATGCCGTGCGCTTCTGGTGACATTCTCGGTGATGGTCGTGACTGGCATATCCGTTCTCCCGTTTTTTTTTCGATGGAGTATATCAGACAATCCGCTCAAAGCGAGAATTTCGCAGCCCAGCATCAGCAGAGCGTATTGTCTACAGAATGTATGGATTCGCTATATCATTGAAAACACGCGATATTGTGGCATTCCACCCCTAAAACCGCCAAATTCTGGCGATTTCCCGCAGAGGTTAACCAAAAATTCAGAGCTTCTCACGTAAAGCTTGTAAAGAATATTTTTCAAATTGATAAAAGCTTTGAGAGGCCTCATCACAATGAGTAGAAAGTTCATCTTTATTCTGGCGGCGTTCCTGTCTTTGACACCGATGGCTGCCGGATCCGTCGTCGCATCCGAAACGGCTCCTTCGAAGGATCTAGTGGATGCCGGCGCGATCAACGAATTGAAACAATGGCTCGCCAACCCCGTTGTCAGCCTTTCCGTCAATTCGCAGAACCGGAAATATGCTTCCGTCAATCAGCAGGCGATTGACGATCTGGACAATCAGTGGCGCGCCGAGCGCGAAGATCAGGATCAGCCTCTGATCGCCGCCACCTTAAGCAGCCCGCTGTCCAGCTACCTGACGCAAATTCAAGCGGCGTCCGGCGGTCTTTATGCAGAAATCTTCATCATGGATGCCAACGGCCTCAATGTCGGCCAAAGCTCCATCACCTCCGATTTCTGGCAGGGCGATGAAGCCAAATTTCAGGAAACCTTCAGCAAAGGGGTAAACACCGTCTTTGTGGATGAGCCAGAGTTCAACGAAGACACCAAGACCTGGCGCGTGCAGGTCAGCATGACGATTGCCAATGACAAACAGCAGCCAATCGGATCGATCACCGTTGAATATAACCTGACAGAGTTGAGCCGTCGTAAAGCGTCTGCATAAAGAAAGAACAACAATACTATGAAATTCCTCAATAATCTTAAAATTGCAAAGAAGCTGACCCTCAGCTTTGCGTTGCTGGTGATCGTGACGGCCGCCATGGCAGTCGTCGCCTTTTCTTCGATCTCGGAGATTGAAACAGCCGATGAACATGGGCAGGCGGCAAATGAACTGCAGGCAGCTTATCTGAATTTCCAGAAGTCCTTTCTGGAACAGCGCCAAGCCCTTCTGTATTTCCTCCTGACCGGAGACCGGACCGGCCTCGCCAAATTTGAAGAGCTGAACGGCACGACGGATGCGCTGCACAACAAGCTTTCCGAGCTATCGGCGGGCGATGAAGTTTTTACCAAGCTGGTCACGGACTTCACCGAGTTTTACCAGCAGTGGAAAGACAAATACGCCAATGTGCAGGTCGACCTGATGCGGAACTATCTGACGGTCAATCAGGCGCGGGCAATCGAGGTATCGGGTGAGCCGGAAGCGGTGATCGCCGAAATGGGTACCATCATTCAGGAACTCGGCGTCGGCATTGGCGAGGTTCTGGCCCTCTCCAATGCGCAAAAAGCGGACGCCATCAGCAAATTCACCATTTCAATCATCACGGCGCTGGTCGCCATGGTTGCCGCCTCCTTTGTCTGCGGAATTCTGCTGACCCGCGGCATCGCTACGCCAATCGGTCGTATGACCGGCCGCATGAGCGACCTTGCCGACGGCAAACTCGATATCGAGATTGACGGTGCCGAACGGCAGGACGAGATCGGCGAAATGGCCCGCGCAGTTCTTGTGTTCAAGGAGAACGCCATCGCGCAAATCCGCCTTGAAGAGGAAGCAAAACGCACCGCGGAAGAGCAGGAACGGCGTGAGCAGGCGGAGCGGGAACGCGAAGCCAAGCGCGAAGCCGATGAACGGGCGCGCGAACAGGAAGAGAATGCCGCCAAGCAGGAACGCGCAGAGAAAATCTCCAACCTGATCCAGGCCTTTGAAGGGCGGGTGCAGGAAGTTATGGAGACCGTTAATCTGGCCACAAACGAGCTGCGGGTGACCGCCACCTCCATGACCGATACGGCCAATTCCTCGCAGCAGCTCTCGGAAGCTGTTGCCATGGCCTCCGAGGAGGCATCGACCAACGTTCAGACCGTTGCCGCCGCCGCCGAGGAGCTGACCTCTTCAATCAATGAGATCAGCCGTCAGGTGCAACAGGCGAACAACGTCTCCGAACGCGCTGTCAGCGAAGCCGCCAGCAGTACCCAGTCGGTCTCGCGGCTTGCGGAAACAGCCAAGAAGATCAGCGATGTGATCAATATGATCAATGACATCGCCGGTCAAACGAACCTTCTTGCCCTCAACGCCACCATCGAGGCCGCACGGGCAGGGGAGGCCGGCAAGGGCTTCGCTGTTGTCGCCTCAGAGGTCAAGAGCCTGGCCACCCAGACGGCGCGGGCGACGGACGAGATCAGCAGCCAGATCAACGATATGCAGACAGCCACCGATGAAGCGGTTTCGGCCATCGGCAATATCGACGGCGTGATCAATACGATCCGGGAGAGCACCGTCAGCATTTCCTCGGCCATCGAGGAACAAAGCGCCGCCACCAACGAGATTTCCCGGAATGTCCAGGAAGCCTCCAGCGGAACGACGCAGGTCTCATCGAAGATCGGGGAAGTATCGGTCAAGACCGGCGAGACCGGGGCGGCGGCTACTCAGGTCCTCTCGGCCTCCACCCGGCTGGAAGAGCTTTCTGGCAACCTCCGCCGGGATATCGAGGCCTTCCTGACGGAAGTGCGTGCCGCCTGATCGGCACCATTGCAACTGATGACACAGACAAACGGTCCGGACATAAAATCCGGGCCGTTTTTTTTTGCTTAACGCTATACTGTGTCCTTTCATCGGTAAATCCTGTACCGGTCCAGGATTTACAGTAAAGTTCAATACTATTTCGACTTGCGGCTTCCGCCACCTTCCGACCATTACAGCAAGTCGTCAACGAGCACGCTACTCGGCGGCATGGTTCGGCGTACCGGTGGCAGCATGATCCCCGGCCTCGTCCAATAGCCATGCGCGAAAAGCACTAATAAGCGGGTCGTTGCGCCGGGTGGCATGAGTCGCGATAGCGTAGATGGTGAATGGAATTGTCGTCGTTTCGAACAAGCGCACAAGGCGGCCTTCGTTCACTGTGGCAGCTACGACCGCGTCATATGCTAGCGAAACGCCCAATCCAGCCTCAGCAGCAGTACATGCATATTCGCAGTTAGGATAGACAGGATCATCCTCATCCAGATCCACCTCAACGCCAGCGGCGTGGAACCATTCGGGCCATTGGTCATCAACTTCATCCCGAAACAGAGTCAGACGGAGAAGGTCACTCGGGTGTTTAATTCCTTCGCGCTCATAAAGCGCAGGAGAAACGACCGGATAACGCGACGAATGCAGGAGGGGTACGACATCGACGCCCTCTTCCACATCATCACGCCATTTGATCACGACATCGGCATCATTGGTCGAAAAATCGGTGGAAGGAGCACCCTCGGCGATCCTCAGCCGGATTGTCTGTGCCTGTTTAAACCTCGCCATACGCGGCACCAGCCAGCGGGCAGCAAACCCCGGTGTCGACAGAACACGCAGGGTTTGACCCCGGGAGCAAAACTGTGCTGCGCGGGTGCTGTCATCCAAATGATCCAGCAGTTGTGTCAACCGTCCAGCATAGCTGCGCCCGGTACCCGTCAAACTTATCCTGTTACCCTCGCGACGGAAAAGCGCCGTTGCAAGATACTCCTCAAGTGCTCGAATCTGATGTGAAATTGCTGAGGGGCTCAAGCAGAGTTCATCCGCCGCATCCTTAAAACTCAGATGTCGAGCCGCCGCCTCAAAAGCCCTGACGGCCGAGAATGGAGGTAACCGCCGTTTCTTCATCGATGAATTTTCCTCATTGGACGATGAAAAGCCCTCTTTTGCCGTAAATCATAACTCTTAGCTAGGATTTTGGCAAATCTACACAGCCAATGGAGGAGGCCATGCTTCCCGTTAAAATTGCCACACTTGCTGCACTCACCCAGCTTTTCTTTACCTTTTCAAATACCGTCGCGGCGGAATCCCCCGATATCCCAACCGGGTTGATTCAGGAATTGCATCAATGGATCGATATAAAAACAGAACTTCCAGAAGCGGACAGCGCCGCCAAGATTGTGTTTGCGGGTGCCCAAGATGTTGCAGAACCAAGTGAGATGGCCTCAATTATCGGCAGCAAACCCCGCGGTCTTTATGACCCTGACTCTGGCACAATAACTCTTGTCCGTCCATGGAGTGCCGATAACCAGCAGGACGTTGCTGTGTTGTTACACGAGCTTGTCCATCATCGCCAGCGTGGTACACACTTCTATTGCGAAGCTGCCAAAGAACGCGCCGCCTACGACATCCAGAGGGATTGGCTGGCTGACCGCGGCCTTTCGCTTAACGTCAACTGGATCGCAGTAATCGTTGCCTCAAGCTGCGCCGCGCGGGATATTCACCCAAAACGGCCCCGTGAACTGAGCTACGTGTTGATTGAATGAAGGTTTAGCTACAGTTTGAATTTGCTTCGAAAGGCATCCCAGTCGTTTCGAGGGGTTAGATTTCAATTTACACTAGATATTACTGCTCCAATACCCACGAAGTACCCACGAGATGAAGCAATAGTTGCCAAATAGACTGTCAGCTTTTGGTCCATAGCTGATTTATTTCTATAACCAATATTTTATCCATTTACGATCCCGCCGGGTTCCGATCAGCAGATAGTGGAATACCCCCAATGCGGCGAGCGCGAGCAAGGCCAGTATTATATCTATCGCCCTGCCGGCCGTGGTATTCCTGATCGGCCTTGCCCTCGAGATGGCGCCCTTCTACCTGATCGCCGCGACGATCTGCGCCTCGGTGCCGACCGCGAAGAACGTCTTTTTTCTCGCATCTGAATATCAGGTCGGTGAGAAAAGCGCCGCCGCCATGATCTCGGCCACGACCATCGGGGCCATCGTCTCCATGTCTCTCTGGCTCCTGTTTCTGGCCGCTCTCTATCTGTCGGTCTTTCACGGTACAAGCTGAAGGATCAGAATAGCCCGAGCGGCGCTATTCTGATCCATTATTAAGAACGTCCAGGGTTCAGTTTAACAGTGAAACCTGTCGTCCGTCTCTATTTCACGAAACGCTTCATACCATTAACGAACTGCCGCCAGCTGGCCGATGTCCAGACGGAGGGTTGTTGGGGAGCATTCCAGGGTATCATGCGCTGCTTGGTGAAGAATGCAGGCTGACTCGGCTGCATCCGGACAAGGCTGTTAGGCATTGCCGTCATGAACTGCCGGTTCTGGGAAAAGATGAAAAGGGGACGGCCATAGGTCACGTTCGGCCGGTTTCCCAACGCCCGGTAGGCCGGTCGGGTCAGGCGGACAGGACCGTTGTAGGCCACCGTGCTGTACGGCCGCCGCCAGGTCCTCAGGCCCATATATAAATACCCGTTGTTGATGGGTGACCACAGGGCCCGCGGGCGTGTCATAATGCCCGCGGCAGCCTGATTTCGCGGCGTGGGGTATCGGTAATCATATGAGCCAAAACTATCGTTCACGGAAATGCTTTCGATATTCGTATTGGCCAGATATCTGTCTTCGAGAATTTTTATCCCGGCCTCGGTGATGCCCTTGTTCCCGTCGAGGTAGATGCTTTGGATCGTGCTGTTATCCTTCAGGATATAATCGTCAATATATTTTACGCCGGCGTCCGTCATGTCGGTATTGACGATTGCCAGACGGTGGAGTGAGTTATTTTTACTAATCCCCTTGGCCAGGATTTCAATCTGAGCATCCGTCATGGCTGCACTTGCCAAAAGGAGTTCCTTCAAGGGAAAGGTGCCGATAGACGCCAGAAGATCATCCGTAACCGGAAAATCTTCGATTTGGATTTTTTCTAAAGACTTGTTAGCAGAGAAAAAACTGGTCAGGGATTTTTGTATATGAGCATATAATCCGTCGTCCATATTTTCTATCAGCGCTTTTTCTTCGCTGGAATAGTAGCTTTCAGTACTGAGGTTTAGTTCGCTAATTGACTGATTGGCCGGGAGGTTTTTAAACAAAAGATATAGAAAATCCTGCACCTGTATGGACGGCGAAGTCCCTGAGATAGGCATATAAACATTCTTGGACTTGAGATGCCATATATTCAGTCTTTTTAATCTTTTCAAAGTTCCGATTTTTTGTGCGATCAGGTTCAGGATTTCTGCATTGTTCTCTGCACCAATGTGACCAAATGCACTGTAAAAGCCATGTATAGGGTCAAAATTGATAAAGCTGACATATTCTATGGCCTGTTCCAGTTTTTTTGTGTCTTTCGCCACAGCCGCATTGGCGACAATTCGCCGGATGGTATCCGGGATTGTAAAGGCCCGGTTCAGGAGATAAGTCAAAAACTTCTTTTCTGAAGCATCTATCTTACTTGCTATTTTCTCAATCTGTTCTCCCGTTCCAATGTTCAGGAAATAATAATAAAGATTTCGGTTTTCAGACAGGGTAAAGATGAAATCCGTTGTCGCCGCGGGATCAAGGCGCTGGGCGAGCTCAACCCATTTCAGTTTACTGAATGAAGCAAGATCACCTGCTGAAAGAGGGGACTGCAGAATATCTTTATTCTGCTCGATCGCGGGCCAAAGGTTATGCTTTTCGGAGCTCGCGAGATACTGGACTGTAAAATGAAGGTCGGATGTTTCCCAGTAAAATTTTGACGAGGACATCTCAAAATTCATAACATCTTCTCGGCCGGGCTTGACCGTTCCCTTCGGATCAATGGCCGTTACCAGTTCCTCCCAGTCAGTCGGCTTGGTTTTGGCATTTGCGAATAACAAGGCGGAAACCGCAGTGAACATATTATCGGCGCCAGCGGCCAGCTCGCCGCCCTTGATATACTCCACGCCGGTAAGGTTTGATTGTATATATCCCCACTTGTCCCGGGCTTCTTGGGTATCAAACTCATTTCGGGTTGTGTATTCGATAAAGAAGTCCACGACATCTTCAGAGGCTCCTATCCTCTCAAGCTTGTCCACATCAATTTCCGGATTGTCCGGATCGGACAAGGGGTCGGAATAGTTGATCATGATAAAATTCTTGATGGATCTCGCACAACAGTCCGGCCATTCATTTGGCGTATAGGAATATGTCGCGTCTTCCAGCAGCTTTGGACGTCCGGCCGCATCAAGCAGCGCTTTCACCACAAACTTCGAGTAAAGCTTTTCATCTATGGCATAATCAATCTCGGAGACTTCTTCAAACTTCCATTTCTGATCTAGCCAGGCCTGTTTATCATCGGGCAGGATTTTAACGCCCTGGTTGGCCAATGTGCTTTCAATGGCGCTGAAAAAATCCCAATATTTGGTTTTGTCGCTTATCTGATACCACAGTACCGAGATCAGCAGTTTCACTTTCGTTAAATCGGGCTTGCTGGCGAAGATGCCGACGGCCTGATTTAGGTTGTCTTTAAAGGCGCTGCTTAAAAGCGGATAAATTTCCTGACCAGACAGCGCCGTAAAGTTGGTTTCATCACAGATATCCGTCTTTTTTGCTGCGTCAAAGGCTGTAGACGTTCCTCCACCGCAGACCACAACGCGCTGTGGAGCTAACCTTTCCTTGAAATCCTGCCGGCTTAAGAAGAACTTTATGACAAGATTTTTCTTAAGCTCCTCTACTTCCTTTTTGCGGTCGCTGATTTCCTTATTACCAAGCTTGGGATTGACAGACAGGTCATTAGCCGGATCTTCCAGTAAATAAATGGCCAATAATGTCCCTACCATGTCAGGTGTAAAATAGTAGGGCAGATTATGAACTCTTGTTGACGGTTCGGGATCGCTCGTATCCTGTGGCCTGACGGAGCGGAAGAGGGAGTTGGCGAGAGACCTGATTGCCGCATGCTCCGGATCAGCGGGCGGTAACTCCATATAGTTGCGAATAAGGTTATAGGAGGGGATCGTCAATATGGGGTTGACTACCCCCAGATCGATAGTGTTTCCACTGAGGTTTTTAAACGTCTTTCCATCGACAATGTCCAGGCCTTTGGTGTCCTCATACCAGATTTTTGCATTCCCTGTCTGAGGCGCGACAAACAACACCGATAGGATGATTGCACAGAAACATAAGTGATAAAAAACTCTCATCTTACTTCTCCGTTATTTTATCGATGATGTTCTGGGTGATATCCACCATATCGGCTTTTTTTTGCCCCTGCTGGAGCGGGCCATCCTGGATATACTTCAGGTTTTTCTCCGTCATGAGTTCGGTAATTGCCTTGGCGATTTTTTCGTCAAGGGCAATGATCTTCTCATCGTATTTCATATTAATGGTAGCAAGACCAACATACCATTGCTCTGCGATCTGAGATTGCTGCTTTGCCAACTCCAGGGTAATCGAATCCCTGGCTTTTTGATCCAGCTCATCATTAATGGCTTCTTCCCGCAAATCCTCAAGATCGTTGTACTGGTTTAAAACCTTGATCTGCAGGGCCTGTGTTTCATTTTTATAGGCTGCTACTGTTTCATTACTATCCAAAATGGCGTCGTAATCTATCTTCGCCGTGTCCGCCGCCCATACTGTTGAAATATTTAATAGTAAAAAAACAAGTATATATTTTATGTATGACATAATAGCTCCTTTATTTGACATAATTGCCAATAACGGCATCTAGCTATTCGGTGTGAATTTTTTGGAAGAATACAAAGAGACAGCGACAATTGAGGCCGGCACAGAAAACAGCGGAAAAAATGATAAAGGTTGATCACGCCGGGGAAAATGGTGCTGTTAATATCTACCGCGCCCAGCGGACTGTGGCCCGCTTCCGATCGAGATCGCTCACCCGCCAGCTCGAACAAAACATGCAGCATGAACTCGCTCATCGGCGGCTTTTTGCGAACTATCTGGCGGAGAACGGTATAAGGCGATGCAAAAGTTATTTCGCTTGCGGGGCAGGGGGGTATGTATTGGGCTTCGTCACCGGGCTAATCGGCCCGACAGCCATTGCGGCAACCACATATGCCGTAGAAAATGTTGTGCTTAAGCATCTGCAAGAGCAGATACATTATCTACGGCAAGAAGATAAGGATGCGCATGATCGCGTAATGCAAATTATTGAAGATGAAAAAGCACATCACGACGCCGCAAGAGACCAACTTCCGGGAAATCAGCTAATGACAAATATCCTGATCCGGGTCGTTAAATTTTGCACAGAATGCGTTATCAGGTTCGGAATGAGATAAAAGAAAAACAGGGAAGTGGC
>PAKP01000053.1 GCA_002706985.1 Sneathiella sp.
CAACAGATATCGCCTATTTCGCGGCGGGTTGTTTTTGGGGCGTGGAAGCGGCCTTTCGTCAGGTACAGGGCGTTCGGGAAACGGTCGTTGGTTATCAGGGCGGGGTTACCATCAATCCCAACTATCAGGATGTCTGTACCGGCCAGACCCAGCATGCCGAGGTTGTCAAGGTCGTCTTTGACCCCAACGTCGTGAGTTATGAAGATCTTCTGAATGTTTTCTGGCAAAGCCATGATCCGACCACACTCAACCGCCAGGGACCGGATATCGGTACTCAATATCGGTCTGCCATATTTTATCGTGATGAGGAGCAGAAAGCGATCGCGGAGGCGTCCAAGCAGTCTCAGGGCCGGCGCGGATTTTTCCGCCGTCCGATTGTGACGGAGATTTCACCGGCACTCGATTTCTATCCGGCGGAAGAATATCACCAGCAATATCTGGAAAAGCGGGGCCTTGCGACCTGTCATATCTGACGGCACTTTGGCGGCGTTTAGACCAGCCGCTCCATGCGCCCGTCGAAACCCATAATTGTCGCCGTCAGGTTGAGGCTGTTATCGTAGGCCGCCGTTGCCCGGATGTGGGCGCGCTTCACGTCTGAAGCGTCAACATCTCTGTCTTCTTGCTGGGCAAGTTGCTGTGTCAGAAATTGCGCAGAGTAGGGCGAATGGTCCGCCGCCTTCATGTCGCGCGCAGAAATGAAAGTCTGCTGAATATCCCTTAACTGGACCGGCGCGGTGGATGGCTTCTGTGCCGTCTCTGAATTTGGCCGGGATTGCTGGCGTTCGGCCGACAGGTCCCGCTCTGCTTCCATGCGGGCAGAAGCGCGCCTTGATGCCGCGGTGTTACGACTTTGAAAATATGTATCGCCGTCGTCACGCCGAGGGGGCAACGGGACTATACTTGCAATGGGCCGCGATATATCCATCAATATCCGATCCGGGGCCGGTAATAATTTAAGGGCATTCGACCTTCATTCTGAGGCCGTTTGGCGGTGAGGGATGGTGCGGATTCTCCATCATCCCGGAATCTGTCAGGCTACCATTATCGGAAACTCGACAATATTTCCTTAACAAGGAATAAAATTATCCAGAAAAATTAGCACAAAATTACATGGAATGCAACTCTCGGAGAGGCTTAAGCCCGTGTAATCGTTATTTCTTTGTGCTCATTTCATCAATGCGCTTTTGCATGGAGTGCAGCTGATCCCTCAACTCCTGCATCATTTCAGCGGTCTGGTCGGCGTCCGGCTCCTTCGCAGACGCAGGCTTTTCATTCGACGTTTCGCTGTCTGTCCCGCCAAAGAAGGTCGGCGGCGCGAACATCCGGACGGCCTGGCTGAACATCTCCATGTTTTTGCGCCCCATTTCCTCAAACTGCTTAAACATGGGGTTTGCAGTCAGGTTGTCGGGCAGGACATCGCGCATTTTATCCTGATTGTCGGTAAAGGACCGCATGGACATTTCCAGGTAATCCGGGACTACTGTTTGCAATCGGTCGCCGTAAAAGCTGATGAGCTGGCGCAGGAAATTAATGGGAAGAAGATTCTGCCCCTTGGCCTCTTCTTCGAAAATAATCTGTGTGAGCACTGACCGTGTTATATCCTCATTCGTCTTGGCGTCGAACACGACGAATTCGGTCCCCTCCTTGACCATCCGGCTCAAATGATCCAGCGTGACGTAAGAAGAGGTGGCGGTATTGTACAGCCTGCGGTTTGCGTATTTTTTTATGACAATGGGCTTTTTGCCATCTGACGATTTATCAACCACTGTTTCTCCTAACTTATGTTGGAAGAGTTATTTTACACCATTTTCGCCTGTTATTGTTGCAGTGCGCAAGTTTATTGTGCAATGCCGTTCGTAAAAAACCTCTAAAAATTGAAAAATTACCTTTCTGTTCTGTGGATTAGCGCATTTCTTGGGTGTATATAGGCACGATGATATGCAATAATGGCCGGAATAATCAGGCCATGGCCTTTGATTGCCCGCCAAAGAAACTAATTGGCAGTTTATGACTAGCACTTCGCAATTGACGCCGCAGCGCCTTGGCCCACGGCCACTGGCTTTGCATCTGGGGTTGGCAACGACAACCGTCGCCAGTTCCCTTGCGGGTTTGCCGTTTCATCGCCCGGAAGAGGCGTCCCCCCTGCCGCCGCTTCCCGATTCCTTTAATCACGCCCTGAATGCTGCGGCTGCAAATAGCGGCAGCGAAATGTTGCAGGCTCTGGCGGATCAGGGCAGCGAACTGGTTCAGGATATGATTGATGGCATTCGCCTATATCATTGCCATCCCTATCGGCGCGTATCCCGTGATCGCCCGGTCATCTGGCAGGCCGGGTCAACCGTGGTTCTCGATGGGGCTCCGGCGGCTCCAGCAACGGCGCCGACAGTTCTTTTGGTGCCGTCCCTCGTGAATCGCGCTTATGTTCTGGATTTGATGCCCGGACGTAGCCTTGTTGATTTTCTCGCGGAATGTGGCATCCGGCCTCTTGTCCTCGACTGGCAGGCCCCGGGCGAGCAGGAACGGGGATTCGATGTGGCTGACTATGTAACGGAACGCATCTGTCCGGCGATTGAGTTTGTCGCGGAAAAGTATCCGGCGTCGCCATTGCATCTTGCAGGCTACTGCATGGGGGGAACATTCGCCGTTGCCGCCGCATTGCGGCAGCAGGAGAAAATACGCAGCTTCATTGCGATTGCTTCACCCTGGGATTTTCATGCGGAAATTGGCGGGCAGGCGAAGATCCTGCTGAGCCAACGGGAAATGTGGGCGAATATCCTTGGTGGTTTCGGCGAATTGCCGGTGGATTTGCTGCAGACCTTTTTTGCCAGCCTGGATCCCAATCTCGGACTGCGCAAATTCAGTAAATTTGCTAAAATGGATATGTCGTCTGAACAGGCACAGGAGTTTGTTGCGATCGAAGACTGGCTGAACGACGGGTATCCTCTGGTAAAGGGGGTGGCCGCGGATGTATTCGATAAATGGTATGATCGAAATGAGCCGGGGCTCGGCAGTTGGAAGGTTGACGGTGCCGTTGTTCGCCCGCAGGATATAAAAATTCCGTCGCTTATTGCTGTGCCGAAAACCGACAAGATTGTACCGCGTCCGTCCGCCCTCGCGTTAGGGGCCGCACTGCCCGCGGCAACAGTCATTACGCCACCTTCCGGACATGTTGGGATGATGACCGGACGGCGGGCAAAAGACGGTTTATGGCGGCATCTGGGGGACTGGATATTGGCGAATTGAGTTTTTTGCACGTAGGGGCAGAAAAAGGTTGCGATTGAGGACAACTAACGTTATTTCGTATGAAGGCTTGAAAAATATGAAAAGTTTCTCATGCGAGGTAATTTTTAAACTATAATTACAAAATCGGTAGATAGGAGAAACAAATCATGGACGTTGTCATTACCAGTGCCGTACGGACGCCTGTTGGGTCCTTCAATGGCGCGCTGTCGCCGCTTTCGGCTCATCAGCTTGGCGAAATTGTTATCAAGGAATCGCTGTCACGATCCCAGACAGACGCGTCTGAAGTCTCCGAGGTTATCCTCGGCCAGATATTGAATGCCGGTGAAGGCCAGAACCCGGCGCGGCAGGCTTCTGTCAACGCGGGGGTTCCCTATGAGGTGCCGGCCTGGGGTGTGAACCAGCTTTGTGGTTCGGGTCTCAGGGCTGTAGCGCTCGGCTATCAGGCAATTCTCAATGGCGATTCGCAGATTGTGGTCGCCGGCGGCCAGGAAAGCATGAGCCGGGCACCGCACTGTGCGCATTTGCGAAACGGACAGAAGATGGGCGCGCTTGAGTTTACAGATACCATGCTCAAAGACGGTCTGATCGACGCTTTCCATGGCTATCATATGGGCAACACGGCAGAGAATGTTGCGGCAAAATGGCAGATCACCCGTGATGCACAGGATGAATTTGCCGCGAACTCCCAGCGGAAAGCAGCGGAAGCACAGGCTTCCGGCCGGTTCAAGGATGAAATCGTGCCGGTGACAATCTCCACCCGCAAGGGAGATGTTGTCGTTGATCAGGATGAATATATCCGGGGCGGCACAACGGTTGAAAAACTGAGCGGTTTGCGTCCGGCTTTCGCAAAGGATGGATCGGTCACGGCCGGCAATGCTTCCGGCATCAATGACGGGGCGGCAGCCGTTGTCCTGATGACGGCAGATGCAGCAAAAGCCAAAGGCCTTACGCCGATGGCACGGATTGTGTCCTGGGCACAGAGCGGTGTTGATCCGGCCATCATGGGGACCGGCCCCATTCCAGCAAGCCGTGCGGCTCTCGAAAAAGCGGGCTGGTCGAAGGATGACCTTGATCTGGTTGAAGCAAATGAGGCGTTTGCCGCGCAAGCCTGTGCGGTGAACAAGGATCTCGGCTGGGACACGGACAAGGTCAATGTGAATGGCGGCGCCATCGCCATCGGACATCCTATCGGTGCATCGGGTGCCCGGGTTCTGGTGACTTTGTTGCATGAAATGCAGAAACGTGACGCGCATAAGGGCCTTGCAACCCTCTGTATCGGGGGCGGCATGGGCATCGCCATGTGTGTCGAGAGGTAAACACTTACTTAGATATCTAAAGGGAGCAGATAATGTCGAGAGTAGCAATTGTAACAGGTGGAACGCGAGGGATTGGGGAGGCAATCTCCATCATGTTACATGAAAAAGGCTATAAGGTTGCGGCAAACTATGGCGGAAATGATGAACGGGCCAAGGAATTTTCGGACCGGACCGGCATTTCCGCCTATAAATGGGATGTCTCGGACTTCGACGCCTGCACGGAGGGCGTTGCCAAGGTCAAATCCGACCTCGGTGCCGTTGAAATTCTCGTCAATAATGCCGGAATTACCCGTGACGGGACGCTGCATCGAATGGACCCTGAAAACTGGCAGAAGGTCATCGACACTAATCTCGGCTCCTGCTTCAACATGTGCCGGGTGACCATTGAGGATATGCGGGCCAATAAGTTCGGTCGTGTGATCAACATTGGTTCCATCAATGGTCAGGCCGGACAATATGGACAAGTGAATTACGCGGCGGCAAAATCCGGCATTCATGGTTTCACCAAGGCGATGGCGCAGGAAGGGGCCGCGCAGGGCATTACCGTCAATGCGATTGCGCCGGGATATATAGACACGGATATGGTCGCGGCCGTTCCGGAAAATGTGCTGGCGAAGATTGTTGCCGGTATTCCGGTCGGACGTCTCGGTCAGGCGTCGGAAATCGCCCGCGGCGTCTGTTTCCTCGCGGCGGATGATGCGGGCTTTATTACCGGCTCAACTCTGTCCATCAACGGTGGTCAGCATATGTACTGATTTTCGCGACTTTACGGCAAATTACGGGAATGGCATGATGCGGCGCGGTCGGTCATGCCATTTCTTTTTGTCAGTATTCTCGCGGTAAAATCATGAACAAGCAGGTTGGGGGAAGAACGATTGCGAGTCTCTGCGGGCTTGGTGCGGTCCTGCTCTGGGCATTGTTGGCGCTGTTTACGGCTGGAACGGCAAACATTCCCCCCTTTCAGCTGACGGCGATGACGTTCTTGATCGCTTTTTGCGGTGTGTCCCTGAAATGGTTTTTTTATCGGCAGGATGTCAGGAAATTCTTTCGCATCCCGCCGTCTCTCTGGCTGCTCGGCGTTGCCGGATTATTTGGCTATCATTTCTTCTATTTTCTGGCCCTTAAAAATGCTCCGGCGGCGGAAGCGAGCCTGATCGCGTATCTTTGGCCCTTGCTGATCGTGCTTTTCTCAACCCTGCTTCCCGGAGAGAGGTTCTATTGGTTTCATCTCGTGGGGGCGCTGATAAGTCTGGCGGGCGCGGGGCTGTTGATCACCAAAGGAGCAGCATTCGAACTGCAGCCAGAATACACCGTTGGTTATATTGCGGCGATCTGTTGTGCGTTTATCTGGTCTAGCTATTCGGTGCTGAGCCGCCGGTTTGCGGCTGTTTCTTCCGATGTCATTGGGCTGTTTTGCGGCATTACTGCCGTTCTGTCGCTTGGTGCCCATCTGCTGTTTGAGACAACGTTATGGCCCCAGGATGCCGTGCAATGGCTGTCCGTTCTTTGTCTGGGGCTCGGGCCCGTTGGGGCCGCTTTCTTCCTGTGGGATCGGGGAATGAAACATGGGGATATCCAGTCCCTCGGCGTACTGTCATATCTCTCCCCCTTGTTATCGACCCTGATTTTGCTGGCGATGGGTGTTGCCAGTTTTTCTTGGTCGCTGATTTTTGGGTGTCTTCTTATTACAATCGGCGCGCTTGTGGGCTCATTGAATTTGCTGCGATCCTTGTTATCGCCCGGGAAATCGGACTAGATATCGCCAGGGTTCCAGTTTTTCGGCGCCATCTCAAACCCTGCAAATTCAAATCCGGGTGCAACGGTGCAGCCGACCAGGGTCCATTCCCCTCGCGACCGGGCCGATTGCCAATATCCCCGCGGGATGACAACCTGTGGACGCTCTCCCGCCATTAAGTCGGTCCCCAATATCCACTCATCCGCCGGGGCGTCGTCCGCAGCGATTGTCAGGGTAAGCGGCGCACCGGCGTAATGGTGCCAGACTTCAACGGCGTCAACCCGGTGCCAGTGCGAATAATCTCCCTTCTCCAACAGATAATAGATCGCAGTGGAAAAGGCCCGTTCCTGATCCGGCAGCGTCATTTCATCGCGAAAGGTTTCTACGAAATGGCCACCTTCCGGATGCGGCTGCATCCCGAGACGCTGGATGATATCCGCGGCCGTCAGTTCACTCGTCATCGGTCAGAAATTGTCCTTCCTGCGGCGGGTTTCGGCAAAGACTTCCACTGGATCGGCGCCTGTCAGAGCAAGTTCCGCCTGCAGACCCGGGTCATCGGCGCGCATGAAGGGGTTGGTTTGCTTCTCCTCGCCGAGGGTAGAAGGAACGGTCGGGAGCTTCTTCTTCCGAGTCTCTAGGATCTCATTGAACCGCTGTTTAAGGGCGGAATTCTTGGGGTCTACCGAAAGGGCAAACCGGCCATTGGCCTCGGTATATTCATGGGCGCAATAGACCTTTGTATCATCCGGCAGGGCGCGGAATTTGCCGATACTGTGCCACATTTGCGCCGGTGTTCCCTCAAACAGACGGCCGCATCCAAGGGCGAAGAGAGTATCGCCGCAAAATAACGCATCTGACTCCTCGAACCAGTAGGCGATATGCCCGACGGTATGGCCGGGAACCTCAAATATTTTGGCGCTTTGGCTGCCGAACTCGAAAATATCGCCTTCTTTCAACTGAATATCGATCCCGGGAATCCGGGCGGCATCATTTTTTGCGCCGACAATGGTGCAACCGGTCTTTTCTTTCAGCTCTAGATTGGCGCCTGTGTGATCCGGATGATGGTGGGTGTTGATGATGTGGGTAAGCTTCCAGCCGAGCTCGTCCAGCTTTTTCAAGACCGGTTCACTGACCGCGGGATCAACGACACCGACTTGGCCGCTGACGGGGTCACGGAACAGATAAACATAATTGTCGCTCAGGACAGGAATTTGATGAATTTCCAGCTTGCTCATAATGTGCTCTTTCGGAATTTCGTGTTTTTGTTAAGTGTCCATTCTCATAATTTATGGCAGTATAACACTATGATAAGACCTGATGTCATCGATTTGCGGAATTTTTACCACAGCCCTCTCGGGCAGATGGTACGCCGGACGATTGGCCGTAAAATCAGGCTGATGTGGCCAGACCTGAAGAACTTTCGTGTTCTCGGTTTAGGATATGCGACACCCTATCTGAATTCCTTCCGGTCCGAGGCAGAGCGGGTTATTTCCTTCATGCCGCTGCAGCAGGGAGTGATTCAGTGGCCGCGGGAAGGTGGAAGCCTTGTCAGCCTTGTCGATGAACGGACATTGCCGCTGCCTGATTCTTCGATTGACCGGATCATCTGGGTGCACGGGCTTGAGAACACCACGGATGTCGATCCGATCATGCAGGAATTGTGGCGGGTGCTGACTTCAACGGGAAAGCTTCTGGTCGTGGTGCCGGGCCGGCGCGGGATGTGGGCCCGTACGGAGAATACGCCCTTTGGCTACGGCCATCCCTACAGTGACAAGCAACTCAACCGCTTGCTGCGGGATAACAGCTTCACACCCGGGGATCTTCAGGGTGCGCTCTATATGCCGCCCAGTAAATGGCGGCTTAACCTGCGGCTTGGAAAAGCCTGGGAGAATGTCGGTGAGAAATGGTGGGGCCATTTCAGCGGTGTCCGCTTGATGGAGGCGGAAAAACAGGTCTATGCCTTGACAGCCCTGCCGGAGAGGAAAGTGCGGCAGCGTCCGGTCATCCTGCCCGCTGCGCGACCGGTGATTGCCGGCAGAGAGGTCCGGCGGACCTCAAACGACGGCTAATCTTTTTTGGACAACATGAAAATGCAGTCTGCGCCAAAGAAATTGGCAAAGCTGCCATAGGATGCGCGAGTCATGACCTGCCCCGATGCCTTGACGATGACCGATTGCTCAATCTTGACATCCATCTGTTCGCAGAGCGTAGTAAAATCTTTGAGCGTACAGAAATGAATATTCGGCGTTTCATACCAGGGAATATCCAGTGAATTTGTCATCGGCATCCGACCCTTGAAAGCGAGATAGGTCCGGCAGCGCCAATAGGCGAAATTCGGGAAAGAGACAATCGCCCGCCGTCCAATGCGCAAAAGCTGTTCCAGCACGACATGCGGCTGATGGGTGGTTTGCAGCGTTTTGCTCAAAATAGCGTAATCGAAACTGTCGTCAGGATAATAGACAAGATCGGTGTCCGCATTTCCCTGCACCACCGACAGGCCGTTGGAAACGCAGATGTTCACGCCATGCTGGCTGAGCTCAAGCCCACGACCGTCGACATTTTTTGTCTCAGCAAGATGGGCGAGGAGTTGTCCGTCATCGCAGCCGACATCCAGAACCCGGCTTCCCGGCTCGATCATATCCGCGATAAGCTGCCAATCGACGCGGATATCCCGCTTGGGCACAAATTTGATCGGATCGTTCATGATATCAGGCCCCGGCTTTTCGCACTCGACTGCAGAAACCCATCAATGGTTTTGAACATTTCGGGTGTATCCAGCAGGAAAGCATCATGACCCTTGTCCGTCTCCACTTCGACGAAGCTGACATTGGCCGCCGCGGCAATCAGCGCATGGACAATCTCCCTGTTCTCCGAGGTCGGGAACAGCCAGTCGCTGGTAAAGGAGACAATGCAGAAGCGGGTCTTCGTTCCTTCAAAAGCATTGGCGAGGGAGCCGCCGTGGTCTTCCACCAGATCGAAATAGTCCATGGCGCGGGTGATATAGAGATAGGAGTTGGCATCGAACCGATCGACAAAATTAATGCCCTGATAACGGAGGTAGCTCTCTACCTGAAAATCCGCATCAAAGCCGTATGTCAGATTATCCCGATCCTGTAGATTCCGGCCAAATTTACGATGCAATGCGGCTTCTGACAAATAGGTTACATGCGCGGCCATACGGGCAACGGCGAGGCCTGCGGTCGGCTTGCTTTCGCTTGCGTAATAATTGCCGCTCTGCCAGTTCGGGTCGGCCATGACAGCCTGCCTTCCAACCTCATGAAACGCAATATTTTGCGCGGAGTGCCGTGCGGCACAGGCAATGGGAATCGCGCTGAAAACTCGGTCGGGATAGGCACTTGCCCATTGTAGGGCCTGCATTCCCCCCATGGATCCGCCGATGACGCTGAACCAGCTTTCTATTTCAAGATAGTCCTGCAGAAGGGCCTGCGCCCGCACCATATCAGCAATTGTGATGATCGGGAAATTCAATCCATACGGCTTGCCGGTCTTTGGGTCCGTGTCTTTCGGGCCGGTCGTTCCCATACAGCCGCCCAGAACATTACTGCAGACGATAAAGTACTTATCGGTATCGAGAACCTTGCCCGGGCCGATCATAATATCCCACCAGCCGTTTTTGCCGGTCAGCGGCTGACGGCTGGCGGCAAACTGGTCGCCCGTCAGCGCATGGCAGATCAGAATCGCATTGGATTTGTCCGCATTCAATTGCCCATAGGTGCAGTAGGCGATATTGACGGCCTCCAGCGAGATGCCACAATCCAGCGGTAAGGGGGTTTCCGTTGCGAGAACAACGGAGTGATTACCGGAATGTGGAGGGTTTGCGGACACGTTTACTTCTCTTTTCGCCTAAATTGGATTAGAAAAATCTTTGTTTTGCATGACTTTGCTGTTAGCTAGTGCGGCGAGGCGAGGTCTGTCAATATATTCTTTGCCAATTAAAGGGCTTTGTGGTCCAATTTTGACGAAATGGTCTGTTTATTCAGGTAACTAAAGTGACAATAACAAATACGAAACTGGAAGCACTTCGGGCTGAAATCGATCGGCTGGATATGGAACTTCTGTCGGTTCTGGAAAAGCGCGTTGCCATTGTCGAGGATATCGCGGCGGCAAAAAAGGAAGATGGCAAGGCGACCGCCTTTCGTCCGGGCAGAGAGGCGTCCATTCTTCGCAATATTCTTAAGACGCATTCCAGCAAACTTCCTGATGCGGTTGTTGCGGCGATCTGGCGGGAGCTTATTTCCGCGGTTGGCGCGATGCAGCGGCCCTACTCCGTTTCCATTACGGCCCCGGACAAGTCGGTCGGTTACTGGGATCTTGCAAGATTTCATTTTGGTTCGGCGACACCAATGAAGCTTTATCAGCTCCCGACGGTGGTTCTTCGTGAAGTATATGAAAATCCGTCGACGTTGGGCGTGCTGCCATGGCTGTCCCGGGAGCGGGATACCTGGTGGATGCAGCTTGCGCAGGGCGGGGACAATGTTCCGAAGATTCTCGCGGCCCTGCCGTTTCTCGATAACCCCTCCGGCGGTTTTGAAGACTTGAACTCGTTGGTGATCGGACAGGCGGAGCCGGAACCCTCCGGTGACGATGTGACTTTGATGGTCGTCGTTACCCGCGATGAAGTGAGCCGCGCCCGCCTCAATGAGAACCTCGCCAAGGCCGGCCTCAAGGGCTATTGCGCTGACTCCCGGACTCCAGATACCGGAGACGGGGACTGGTTGCATCTTATTGAAATGCCGGAATTTGTGGCGAAAAATGACGCGCGCCTTGAAGAACTTGGCAAGATAAACGGAGACGGGTTTATCAAGGCGGTTATCCTTGGGGCTTATGCCGTCCCCATACAATAACTATTCACGTAATCCCAGTTGAAAGCAATGCTATGACGACACCGGTCCCGCAACCAGGTATTATGACCATATCACCCTATGTGGGCGGTAAATCAAAGGCGGGAGAGAACCAGAAGGTTGCGAAGCTCTCCTCCAATGAGTCCCCGCTCGGCCCAAGCCCCAAGGCTGTCGCTGCGATAGAGGCTGTACTGAAGGACGGACATCGGTATCCGGATGGCGGCTCCCGGCTTTTGATCGAAGCGATTGCCGAGATACATGATATTAACCCGGCGCATATCGTCTGCGGGAATGGTTCGGATGAACTGATTTCACTGCTGAACATGGCCTATGTCGGACCCGGTGACGAGGTACTTTTTCCTGAGCATGGCTTCCTGATGTATGCCATTTCCGCGACTGTTGCCGGGGCAACGCCGGTTAAGGCACCGGAGGTGAACCGGACGACCGATGTTGACAGTCTGCTTGCGGCGGTAACAGAAAGAACGAAGATTGTGTTCCTTGCCAATCCGAATAATCCAACGGGAACCTACATCTCGCATTCGGAGGTGGAACGCCTGAGGGATGGGTTGCGGGACGATATCCTGCTGGTTCTTGATGCGGCTTATGCGGAATATGTGACACGGGAAGATTATCGGGCTGGAATAGAAATGGTGGAGGCTCATGACAATGTCGTCATGACGCGCACATTCTCGAAAATCTATGGTCTCGCGGCGGCGCGTCTCGGCTGGGCTTATTGTCCGCCTGCCGTTGTTGATGTCCTTAATCGTGTACGCGGACCTTTCAACATCAACGCGCTGGCCCAGGCGGGTGGCGCCGAGGCGGTGCGGGATCAGGCGCATATTGAAAAGGCGCGACAGCATAATGAGAAATGGCTACCGGTTCTGACGCAAAGTTTCCGCGGAATGGGCCTGGACGTGACCCCGAGCGTCGGCAATTTCCTGCTGCTCGACTTCGACGGTACCGGTAAGTCGGCGGCGGATGCCGAAGCTTATCTGGCGGAGCAGGGGTTGCTGCTGCGGGCAGTGGCCGGATATGGTCTGCCTAACTGCCTGCGCATGACAATCGGGCTGGAAGATGAGAACCATGCAGTGATAGAGGCACTGCGGACGTTTCTTGGGAAATAGATTATGACGGAAGTAAAATTCAAACGACTGGCCCTCGTGGGAATCGGCCTGATCGGCTCTTCGATTGCCCGGTCCGCGCGCAAGAACGGTCTCGCCGATGAAATCGTCTGCGCGGCCCGCACGGCAGACAGCCGCCGCGTCGCCAAGGAGCTTGGGGTTGTTGATGAGGCGTATGACAATCCAGTTGACGCGGTCAGGGGCGCGGATCTGGTGATTTTCTGTACCCCTCTCGGCACCTATGGCAAGCTGGCGGAACAGGTTGCGCCGGTACTCGAAAAAGGCGCTATTCTTACCGATGTGGGTTCGGTCAAAAGCGCGGTGATCGAGGCCATCGGACCGCATGTGCCGGAGGGCGTGGAGTTTGTTCCGGGCCATCCGGTTGCGGGAACGGAAAAGTCCGGGCCCGCCGCTGGCTTTGCGGAACTCTTTATCAATCGCTGGCTCATCCTGACGCCGTGCGGGCGGGCAAGCGATGCTGCGGTTGAGAAACTGACTGCCTTCTGGGCCGCCATGGGCAGCAAGGTAGAGATAATGGATGCGGATCATCATGATCTCGTCCTTGCCATCACGTCCCATATTCCGCATCTGATCGCCTATAACATCGTTGGCACAGCGGACGATCTGGAAGATGTGACCCAGTCGGAAGTCATTAAATACTCTGCGGGTGGTTTTCGGGATTTTACCCGTATCGCCGCATCCGACCCTACCATGTGGCGGGATGTTTTTCTGCACAACAAGGAGGCCGTGCTGGAGATGCTGGGCCGCTTTACCGAGGACCTGACAGCATTGCAGCGGGCCATCCGGCGGGACGACGGAGAGACTTTGTTCAATATCTTTTCCCGCACGCGGGCGATCCGGCGGCAGATTATCGATGCCGGGCAGGAAACGCCGGAGCCTGATTTCGGCCGTACGCATAAAGTGGAAGACACCGAGAAGAAATCCTGAGAGAACTATTTGCTCCCGATAACGGAGCCGAGTTGCATCAGGAAAACGGGGCCAAGATACATCCCGCCATCCTGAGCGGATAGCGGCAGAGCGATATATCGCCTGCCCTCTTCATCTTCCCGCGAGAGCAGGTTAAGCCCGAACCCGATTGTGCGGGCCGTCTGGGCATCTAACTGACGTGTTTCGGTCAAAGCTGCCAGGATTGCGCCATAGCCGGAGATACGGGTATCAAGTATGCCGAGGGGACGCATCCTGTCATCAAGGGAAATTGCACCTTCGCCCGTCATGGCGCTTTGGCCCCATTTGATATTCAATCCTTCAACATCGACATATCCCCCGTTGTCTCGCCAGATCGCGAGTGTATCCTCTGCGGGCAGGCGCGGAATCTGACCGTGAAGAACGGCGGAGATGGAGAAATCCTCTATCCGGCGGCCCAGCGGAAAATCGGCCATGCTATCGACGGTTACATCTTCGGCACGCAGGACAATCTGCTGTGCGGCAAGTTTCGGCTTTTCGTTCTGGGCTTTAGTGTCACTGGGCGGCATTGGTCGCCCATGAAGCTGTACCCTGTGCGCCGTGAGCGGAGGATGCCAGGACGGCAGGGCATCGAGTTCCCTGATATCGAGGGCAACGGTTTGCAGGCGTCCCTGAAGATTGAATGTTGCGCTCCCCAATGCAGAGGCGGATGAAACATCGAGTGTTCTCTCTTCTCCATTCTCCTGCCAGCGGGCTTTTATGTCTCCGTTGGTGCCAAAAATGACATGGTTAATCTGCCAAGGCTGAACCACGGCCCAGAACTCGGGAATTCTGATAACAAGGGACTGGACATGTGTCGGATTAGCGAGGGCAAGATTCTCTGTTGTTACTTTGACGCGATAGGGAAAGCCGGATGTCACCAGAGGATCATGGGTGACGTCATATCCTTCGCTGATACGCCGCTCTCGCCAGTTGTCGGCGAGTTCCACAAGCCGGTCAGCGACATGATGCCACCAATAGACATAGCCGCCTGCAATAACGATCAGCGCCAATATTCCACTATACAGGATTCGCATTTAAAGTCCGGGGTTGATTGCTTGTGAAACTGCCTGGCACTCTATATAGAAAGGACAGTAACTGTCACCGAATTTTCGGCATCCGGACCCTTCGTATCTTATGATCAATTCCGCCGCCCCCTTGCATGAGACATTATTCCTGAAGGCCATGCCTTTTATTTTCGTGTTTCTGTGGAGCACGGGATTTATCGGGGCAAAACTCGGCCTCCCCTATATCGAACCGCTGAACTTTCTTGCGATCCGCTTTGGCATTGGCTTTTTATTGATGGTACCGGTCGTCCTGTTCACGCGGACCCATTGGCCCGCTCGCGGGCAGGATTATTTCCATATCTCTGTTGGCGGCCTTCTGATGCACGGCGGTTATCTCGGCTTTGTTTTTCTCTCTATCAGCTACGGGACACCGGCAGGTATCTCTGCGCTTATTGTCGGCATTCAGCCTTTGATCGTTGCGGCTCTCGCGGGCTTCTTATTGAAAGAGGATGTCTCTCTGCAAAAATGGATCGGTTTGCTGCTGGGCCTTGCCGGTGTTTTCCTCGTTGTCTTCAATAAGCTGGCCTTGGGGGAAGGAACCTATTTTGCGATGAGCTTCTCCTTTATCGCGCTTTTCTGTATTGCGGCCGGAACCCTGTATCAGAAGCGTTTCTGCTCAAATATGAACATCAAGAGCGGCAATATGATCCAGTTCGCAGTGGCGGGCGTGTATTTTTTCATCACCTCCCAAATTTTCGAGACGGGACGCATTGTCTGGTCCGGCGAGCTGATCTTCGCGCTGCTCTGGCTGGTGTTTGTTCTGTCGCTTGGCGCCATGACGCTGTTGTATCTGTTGCTGCGAAGCGGAGCGGCGGCAAATGTCTCCAGCCTGTTTTACCTGACCCCGCCCTGCACGGCGGTGGTTGCCTATTTCCTCTTCGACGAGCAGCTTGGGTTCCTTTCCCTGATCGGCATGGCGGTTGCGGCGGTTGGCGTTGCATTGGTAAATTATCAACGGAAGAAGACGGGTGGCGTATGACACGGAAATATGACTTGCAGCTGGAGCCCGATCTGCCCCCCGTCGATTATCCTCAGCCGGAATTGCCGGAGGGCCAGGATCTCTGGATTTTCGGATATGGGTCGTTGATGTGGCGACCGGGCTTCGATCATCTGGGCATCCGCGATGCCCGGCTTTTCGGATATCACCGGGCCTTCTGTGTGTCTTCCATTGTGCATCGTGGAACGCCGGAAAATCCGGGGCTTGTGTTGGGCCTTGATCGGGGCGGCTCCTGCCGCGGGAAAGGTATTCTTTGCCCCGCAGATATACGTGAACCCGTCATTGATTATCTTTACCGGCGTGAAATGGTCACCAGTGTTTACCGGCCAAGGATGGTTCGGATCAAGCTGCTGGACGACGGCGTCATGGCGTCAGCACTGACTTTTGTTGCCGATCCATCTCACGCGCAATATTGCGGCAAGCCCGCAGTGGAAGAGGCGGCGAAAATCATCGCCCGCGCCCATGGCCGTGGCGGTCCCAATGTGGACTATTTAAAAAGCACGCTGGAGCATCTTGATGAATTCGGAATCGCGGAAGGCCCCCTTCATCGCATCCTCAATCTGATCGAACGCGGAATTTAAAGGTTTTGCCATCAAGTATGGCTACTTGGCGAAGAGCTGATCCAGGTTCCTGAATGCTTTCAGTTCTATGGCATTGCCGGCCGGATCGGTGAAAAACATTGTTGCCTGCTCTCCCGGCTCGCCCTTGAAACGGATATAGGGTTCAATGACGAAGTCGATGCCTGAGCCGGTCAGGCGGTCGGCGGCTTTCTGCCAGTCGTCCATGTCCATGACCAACCCGAAATGACGGCAAGGCACACCATGTCCGTCGACAGCACTGGTTTTGACGGTACCAATTTCCTCCGGCGCAAGATGGGCAACGATCTGATGACCGTAAAAATTGAAGTCTACCCAATCCGAGGAACTGCGCCCTTCACCGCACCCGAGGAGATCTTTATAGAACGCGCGCGCGGCCTCAAGGTCGTCGACCGGAAAGGCCAGATGAAAGGGGCGGATGGTTTTTTCCGTCATGAATAACTCCGATAAAGAATGTTCGCTATTAGCTGCATTTTGAATAACCGCATGTGGTGCAGGTATCGCAGCCTTCAATTTTAAGCAAGCCGGCTTCTCCGCATTGCGGGCACTGACGTAAGAGACCCTCTTTCGGTTTGCTTTCCCCATCCACCATGACTTTTGAGACAGCTTCGCTTGCCTTGTCTTTGTTCTCCCCGGCGGGAGGGAGGAAACCAATCTGGATCATATGGGTTTCAATAACTTCGCCAATGGCCGCCAGGAGAGAGGGAACATATTTCCCCTTAACCCAGGCGCCGCCGCGCGGATCGAAAACGGCTTTCAGCTCCCCGACAACAAAACTGACATCACCGCCCCGGCGAAAGACAGCGGAGATCATCCGGGTGAGGGCAACGGTCCAGGCAAAATGCTCGACATTCTTGGAGTTGATGAAAATCTCAAACGGACGCCGCCGTCCATCCTGAATAATGTCATTCAATGTTATATATATGGCGTGATTGCTCTCTGGCCAACGCAGTTTGTAGGTTTGTCCGGGTAGTGTGCCGGGGCGGTCCAGTGGCTTGGTCATATAAACAATGCCGCCTGCCTCGAAGCTGTCATCGGGTGTGGAGAAGGGCTCCTGTAGGGGCAGATCGGGCTGTCCACTGGTGTCATTTTGCTTCTTCACCTCAAGGACAGCTCCGGTAACGTCATTGGGCCGGTAGGTAGTGCAGCCCTTACAACCCTGCTCATAAGCCTGAAGGTAAATATCCTTGAAATTTTCGAAGCTGATGTCCTCAGGACAATTGATGGTTTTGGAAATGGAACTGTCAATATAGTCCTGCACGGCCGCCTGCATACGTACATGGTCCGGCGGTGTTAAGACCTGCGCATCCACGAAGTAATCGGGCAGCGGGGCATCTTCGCCTTTCAGGCGCCGGAAAAGTCGAAGTGCATAATCGGTTACTTCCTCCGTCCTGCGGCTGTCATCGGGCATCAGGACATTGCGGGTGTATGAAAAGCTGAAAACCGGTTCGATCCCGCTCGAGACATTATCGGCGAGCAATGAAATGGTTCCGGTCGGCGCGACGGACGTGATAAGGGCGTTGCGTATTCCATTTTCCGCGATGGCCTTCTGCACATCCTTATCAAGTTTCCGGATCGTTTCACCGGCAAGATATTTTTCCTTGTCATAAAGCGGAAACGCCCCCTTTTCCCTCGCAAGTTCGGTGGAGGCAAGATAGGCTGACCGCTGAATCTGTGCCATCCACTTGCGGGTGAGATCAAGCGCCTTTTCTGATCCATAACGAACGCCGCACATGATCAGAGCGTCGGCAAGCCCGGTAATTCCAAGACCGATCCGTCGTTTTGTCCGCGCTTCATTTGCCTGCTCGGGCAGTGGATAGCCCGAAACATCAATCACATTATCCATCAACCGGATGGCATCCCTCACCACACCATCGAGTTTGTCTAGATCGACGGCGGCTTTTCTCTCAAACGGGTCCGTCACCATTTTTGTCAGGTTAACGGATCCCAGAAGGCAGGCGCCATAGGGCGGCAGCGGCTGTTCCCCGCACGGGTTGGTGCCGGTTATGGTTTCGCAATAATATAAATTGTTCCGGGCGTTGATCCGGTCGATAAAGATGACGCCCGGCTCCGCAAAGGCGTAGGTCGCGCGCATTATCTCATTCCACAGATCGCGGGCCTGAAGCGTTTTGTACAAAGTTCCGTCAAACCGGAGCTCCCACGCATCATCCTTCTTGACCGCCTCCATAAACGCATCCGTTACCAGCACTGAGAGATTGAACATCCGGAGCCGGCCGGGGTCCTGCTTTGCCTTGATGAAATCCAGAATATCCGGATGGTCGCAGCGCATCGTTGCCATCATGGCGCCGCGGCGGGAGCCGGCGCTCATGATCGTGCGGCACATGCTGTCCCAGACATCCATAAAACTGAGCGGGCCGGAGGCATCCGACCCCAAAGCACGGACGGGTGCCCCCTTCGGCCTCAGGGTTGAGAAGTTGTAGCCAATGCCACCGCCTTGCTGCATGGTCAGGGCCGCTTCCTTCAGGTTATCGAAGATGGACGACATATCGTCGCCTATATCGCCCATGACGAAACAGTTAAACAGGGTGACCTTCCGCTTCGTTCCTGCACCGGATAAAATGCGGCCAGCCGGAAGGAATTTATAATCCTCAAGGAGGGCATAAAAGCGCTCTTCCCATTTGTCGCGGGCTTCAGCGGGCTCAACCTCGGCCATGGCTTTGGCAACACGCCGCCAGCTATCTTCGATTGAGCGTTCCTTGTTGTTGTCATCGGCGGATCTGTGCCGGTATTTCATATCCCAAATCTGCTGTGAAATGGGGGCAACGGGTGGCATGAGGCACCTCGTATCCTGTAAATTCAGACTATCTATAAATATAGTCCGAAAGGAACGATGCGCAAAATCTAAAGTGGAATGCCGGCCTTAGGAGAGATAATTTTCCCGCCCTTCGGCGACGAGGGCCTGGGTTTTTGTCTCTATGCGCTCCTTCAGCTCCTTCATAAAGACTTTACGGTCAAGCCCCGCTTCGATTGGCGGGAGAAATTCGATGACCATTACGCCCGGACGGCAGAAAAAGCTTTTCCGTGGCCAGAAAAGCCCGGTGTTCAGGGCAACCGGGGTGACAGGCTGCTGCAATTTCGTGTACAGGGCGGCGATACCGGGCTGAAATGGCAGATCACCATCCAGGGGTGAGCGAGTGCCTTCGGGGAAAATGATAATCGGTCGTTCGTCCTCGATCGCCTGCTGGGCTTGCGCCAGCATTGACTTTAATGCAGCCGCATGGCCCTTCCGATCCACCGCAATCATTTTCGTTTTGCGGCAGTACCATCCATAAACCGGAATATTCAGAAGTTCTTTCTTGAGGATAATCGCTGGATCGTCCGTAATCCGGTGAAAGACCATGGTCTCAAAGGCGGACTGGTGCTTTGCAGCAACGATCGCGGCCCCCTTGGGTAGATATTCTTCCCCCCGGATCTCCAGTCGCAGGCCGCAGATATTCTGCAGCAGAAAGACGATTCCGTTTGCCCAGATACGCTGACCGAGGACGATCCACTTCCGATTAAAGGGCAACGCCGGCAGGAAGGCCAGGTTCATGATGACCGACCAGGCAAAAAAGCAGATGAAAAAGCCAAGGGAACGCAGTTGTGTCACAAAACTCTCTTTCGGCAGAGGTTAATCGAGCCGGGCCCGGACAAGACTGAAAACATATTTGTTAAACTCACCGGCGACCACCATAAAGGCTCGCGGGTTTTTCCACCAGCCGGTTAGTTCGAGCGTATCACTTGCCACCGGATACGCAATAAATTTGACGTCCGGCATCTGACGCTTCAACTCAACCAGACTGCGCGGCATGTGGTAGGCGCTGGTGACAATCGCCAAGCTGTTGAAGTTGTTGGATTTCGCCCATAGCGATGTTTCATAGGCATTGCCGACCGTGTTACGGGCGAGTCGCCCCAGATCAACGCAGCAATTCATAAGCTCCTGACTCTGTCCTGTCGCCTGTCGCAGGTTTTCGCGGGTTACTTTGGAATTTACGCCGGACACCAGCAGCCGCGCCCCTTCATTCTCCTTAAGCAGGTCAAACCCGGCGGTGAGCCGTGCCGGTGTCCCTGTCAGTATGACGATCCCGCTGACTTTTTGAGATGGTGTGGGCGCAACGTCATTAACATCTGCCATAAAAGTCAGGAACGCCCCCATCCACAAACAGAGCAATATGAACAGGGTCGTGAAAACGCCTCTTATCCCGAAGGGCATGGTCTAGAACCTCCCTTCAAGAATAAAATTCGCTGCCTGATCCAGATCGGATGCGACATGAACCGGCATCAGATGGCGCTTAAGACCTGTCGCCAGCGTTTTCCTCCCTTTCCCTGTCTGGACAAGGATGCGGTGGCAGTCTGCGGACTTGGCCGCCTCGATATCGCGTTCGCTATCGCCGATTAAAACAGTGTCGGAGGAGTGTATGTTGAATTTCCGCATGGCCTCTATCAACATGCCCGGCCCGGGCTTGCGGCGTTCTGTCGCCGCCCAAGGTGCATCCGGCGCGATGAATATTTCGTCCAGCCGCCCGGATACTTTCGCCAGCATATCACGCAGTTTTCCATGAATTGCTGCAAGCTGTTCATCATTGATGATACCGCGTCCGATACAGGACTGATTAGTGACGAGCGCCAGCTTGTGTCCATGGCTGTTGAGCCGTGCAATTGCTTCCAGTGACTTCGGAATTAAAATCAGCTCCTCCGGTGATTTGACGAAATCCTCCCGATCCTCGTTAATCACACCGTCTCTGTCCAGCAAAACCAGCATCCTACATCATCCGGCCGAGGGATTTCAGGACGACCAGCCGCACAGTGTATTTCGTGAGCAGAGCAACCAGGATGGGCAGCAATAACAAAGCAATAATCCCTTCAATACCGACAGACAGCGGTGGCAACATCGAGGCCTCCAGCGATCCGACCAGAAAATTGAAAACAAACATGACAATGATGGCGACGACAAGGCCGGGCAGGGCGCCGAGAAAACTGAGCCTGGAAAAATAATTCTGGAACTGTTCGGCGATATAGTTATCCCGGGCGCCGATGAGGTGAAGAACCTGGATAACTTCCGAATGCATGATGAGGCCGGTCCGTACCGCAAAGATAACAATAATCACGGTTACGCCGCCGATCAGCAGCATGATGGTGGCAGCGAGCAGCTGGATAGAGCGTCCCAAGAGAACCATCTTGTCGAGCCAGGGGCGGTGTATATCAAGGCGGGCACCGGCAACCGACTCGGACAGTTTATCATTAAGGGCGGCGAGATCAATGGCGCTGTCCTGTGCAATAATCACTTCTATCAACCGGGGAACAGGCAGATCGCCAAGGGCGGTATTCTTGCCAAGGAACGGTTCCAGCAGTTTCAAGGTTTCATCGCGTTCAATGGCGCGTGCCGCCGCTACTCCTGGCGTATTGGTAAGAAGCTCAACGGCATCTAAGACCTTCTGGTCCAAATCCGCGGTTGGGTCAAAGGCGATTTCTACCGTCAGATTTCCGGTAAGAGTTTCTGACCAGTCATTAATTGCGTTGTTCAGAGAAAAAAGACCGCCAATGGATAAAGCCGCTAGGAAGATCATGGCGGATATCACAACGGGGAGGTATCGCGTCGAGACATCCTTTTCCAGCTGTAATTCAGCCGATTTTCCGAATAGCTGCATCATGTTTCGGCCCTGCCGGATTGTGCCGGTGACTGCTCGGGCCCGCTGGTCGTAAGCAGTCCGTCCTTAAGATACATGACCGGGTTGCCGAATCGCTTTATGAGTTCAAGGTCATGGGTCGCCACCACGACCGTCGTGCCGATTTTATTAAGTTCCTGAAACAGATACATCAATCGAAGGCCCATTTCCGCATCCATGCTGCCGGTCGGTTCGTCCGCGATCAGGAGTTGGGGGCGGTTTATGACGGCGCGGGCAATTGCGACGCGCTGTTTTTCACCGCCTGAGAGGGTCGGCGGTTTGGCATCGACTTGTCGGCCGAGACCGACCCATTCCAGTAATTCGGCGACATGCTGATAAATCTGGGCATTTTTCGCACCTGCAATTTTCAGCGGTAAAGCGACATTTTCAAGAGCGGAAAGATGATCGAGCAGACGGAAATCCTGAAAAACGACACCGATTTTCCGGCGCATGGCAGGCAGGTCATCCCGGGCGAGGCCTGAAACTTCCTTGTTAAAAAGTGTGATCAGTCCCCGGCTTGGGCGATGGGAGAGAGCCAGTAGCTTCAGCAGGGAACTTTTCCCGGCTCCCGTTGGGCCTGTCAGAAAATGAAAGGACCCTGGACGCAGGTGAAAATTGATATCACGCAATACTTCTGGCCCGAGGCCATAGCGCATGCCGACATTTTCAAACCTGACCAATCCGCCCTCCTAAAAAATACGCGACGAAAGATAAACTATGATAGATTTATCAGCCAGTCTTGTGCATGTCCAAGCAAACGCCTATAAAAAAGAAACTTTTAATTCGTGAGCTGGTGTTTCTGGCCGATGATTTTAACTTGTCCGAGTTGCTCAACCCGTTATTCGATTGACCCGATTACCATCGGCCCGGAGGGGCGTGCGGTAAAATGTGCTAAATGTGGCCATAAATGGCGGGAATTTCAACCCGAGGACATGCCGAAACCCGTTGCTCCTGACGCTCTGCAAGCAGAAAAAGTTAAACCGGAGGAAACGGGACAAGCGCAATCCGGTATGAGCATTGAGCAGATGACGAAGGCTCAATCTCGAACGACGTCTCTGGTAAATGTTGGTAAAAAGCGGCGCTGGCTCGCATGGCTGCTGCTCCTGCTTATACTTGCCGCTCTTGTTTGCGGCGCGTATTTTGCCCGGAATGTCGTGGTGCAAGTCTGGCCCGGCTCGGCCGAGTATTACCAGTATTTGCGTATTGATGTTGAAACACAGAATATGCTCGGTCTGGAAATTCATGACCTCAAGACCCGTTCCGTTCTGAAGGACGGTGTTACGACCTTGACCGTTTCCGGTATTATCAAGAACATTACTGATAGTCCGCAGGCCCTGCCGAGAATCAAGGTTGCGCTTATCGATGAGATGGGCCAAAGCGTTTACAGCTGGACCACGACCGTTGAAGAATCCGAGGTTATGCCTTGGGGGCAGGTGGAATTCTCTACCAGCATGAATCAGCCGCCCGAAGAGGCGAAGAATGTCAAAGTCGATTTGGTTGATCCGGAAAATTAGGTGTAACTTGACCGGCAGTATTTCATCTGCCGGCCATTAGGGAATGTGAAGAATATGGCAGAAGCCAAACCCGAAATTGAAATCCTGTTTGCGAGTGCAGACATTGCCAAACGCAATGAGGAGCTGGCGGAGGAAATTGCCTCAACAATGGGATCGGATATTCTGGTCATAGCGGTGTTGAAGGGTAGCTTTGTTTTCGCGGCAGATCTCATTCGCGCGCTTCACCATGCGGGGGTTAATCCGCAAATCGACTTTATGGCGCTATCTTCCTATGGAGATAAAACGGTCAGCAGCGGAAATGTGGTCATCACCCGGGATATCGTCGATACGGTGAAGGGCCGCAAGGTTTTGCTGATTGATGATATCCTGGAATCCGGCCGTACCATGGCTTTTGCAACAAAGGAGTTGCTGTCCCGTGGCGCCGAAACAGTGAAAACCTGCCTGATGCTGGATAAAAAGGGAAAGCGGGTTTCCGATTTCGAGGCGGATTTCATCGGGTTTGATTGTCCGGATTTGTTCGTCGTCGGTTACGGTCTTGATTTCGCACATTACTACAGGGAACTTCCCTATATCGGTCATATCATCAAGCATTGAACGGAATTTAAGATGGCACGCATCCTGGTTGCAGAAGATGAAGTGGCCCTCAGGGAGTTTATCACTCGTGCCTTGACGCATCACGGACATGAAGTCGTCGCGGTGGCGGATGGGGCCGAGGCGCTGATGGCACTGCAAAGTTCCGAGTCCTTTGACCTGCTGCTGACTGATATCGTCATGCCGGTCATGGACGGGATTGCGCTGGCCCTAAAAGTCACCAAGGAATTGCCGGATATCAGAATACTGATGATGACTGGCTATGCCGCGGAGCGGCAGCGGGCCTACAATCTCGAAATGCTCATACATGATGTGATTGCGAAACCGTTCACCCTTGATGAAATCTGTGAAAAGGTGGCCGAAGCTCTGGTAAGCGACCGCAGCGTTCTTAATCATGCTACCACCTCGGATGAAGGGCTGCTCGCCAAGGACAGGGAAAAATAGGGCGCTAGCCTCTACATTACCTTGAAGAACTGATAGAAAACGACGAAGCCCGCGATGGCAATAGCCACACCATAAGGGAGTTGCAGGCCGAGGGCTTTACCAGCCTGTAAATGCGGCGCAGGCTTTTTCAAAATGGTGACAAAAAACCAGTCAATCAACGCGGACATGGCGGGTATCCGATAAAGGATCATTGGAAGGACATAGACGATTGCCAGCGCGCCTCCGGCAAGGCACGTCATCAGCAGGAGCAGGAAAAGCTGATCCGGCCCGGCCCACAGGGCAAGTGCGGCAAGAAGTTTCACATCGCCCCCGCCAAGCCAGCCGAACGAGAAAATGACAATCCCGACAACCAGAACACCGGCGCCGCAGAGCAAATGCCACGGAAGCGCGGCCCAGTCACCGGCAATTCCGGCTTGCACCAGATAGAGCGCGGCAATGATCAGGGGCAGCAGGTTCGGTATCCGGCGTGAAAAGACATCCCAGATCGCTGCAAGAAGGACCAGACCACCGACCGACATCATCAGGACAGGCATTTTATGTAACCTCAACAGTCAATAAACCAGTGTAATTGCTGGAATCCTACCGGTCAGGTCTTAGCATATCGTTAAGAATTTCTGCGGAAATATATCGAAACGGAGATGGTTTGATGGTGCCCCTGGCCTGACTCGAACAGGCACGCCCTAAGGACAACAGATTTTGAATCTGTCGCGTCTACCAATTCCGCCACAGGGGCCTGCGTGGAAAAATCGCACTATAGCGATGATTTTGACCGGGTCAATAGACCTTCTGACTGGAAGCCGTTTCACGGTAATTTGTCGATTAAAGATTGTGGGGTTGGGAAAAAGCGTCTAAAAAGTTTTCACTTCTTTTTGTGATTAAACAAGTTCTGGTCCGCTGTATGCTGCGACGTTTATATGATTTCACCATGGGGCTGGCGGCAAAACCGCGGGCGAAGTGGTTTCTGGGTGGCGTTTCCTTCGCGGAAAGTTCTTTTTTTCCCATCCCGCCCGACGTTTTGCTGATCCCCATGATTCTCGCTAATCGCAAAGAGGCGTGGCGACTTGCCCTCCTCTGCAGCATAACGTCAGTTCTTGGGGGGCTTTTCGGTTATATGCTGGGGGCTCTTTTTTATGATTGGATCGGGGCGCCGATTATTGATTTCTACGGTTATACCGATAAATTCGCAAGTTTCACCGAAGCATATAACGAGTGGGGAGGCTGGATTGTCGCCTTCTTTGGGCTGACGCCTTTTCCTTACAAAGTTATCACGATTGCGAGTGGTGTGACGGACCTTAATCTGGCTGTGTTCATTATTGCCTCTGTCTTGTCACGCAGTGCACGGTTTTTCCTCGTGGCTGGTCTTCTTTGGAAATTTGGTGCGCCGATACAGGTATTTATCGAGAAATATCTTGGGTTGCTGACCCTTCTCTTCTTCATATTGCTGATTGGCGGCTTTGTTCTGCTCAAATATGTGGTCTAGACATCGGCTTAACGCGGAGGTCGGGAAGTTTTGACATTTCTGTATAAGAATGCGTTGTGGGTTACCCTGTTGACGGCAGCTGCCGCGCTTGGCACTGCCTTTACGGCGCAATATGTCTTTGATCTCTGGCCGTGTGTACTGTGCCTTTATCAGCGCTGGCCTTATGCCGTTGTCATCGTTATATCGATACTCGGAATTGCCCTGCGAAAGCGAATGGGAGTCGGGACCTTTCTAATGCTATGTGCCGTTGCCTTTGCCGTGACGGCGGGAATTGGCGGCTTCCATGTGGGGATTGAGCAGGGCTGGTGGGAAGGAAGCCAAGAATGCGTCGGGGATACAGCCAAGGCGGATAGTTTGCAAGATCTTAAAGCCAAGATCATGTCGACCCCGATTGTCCGGTGTGATGATGTTGCCTGGTCACTTTTCGGGATATCGATGGCGGGCTACAACTTTATCGCGGCGGCAATTCTGGCTGTTTTTTCATTCATGGCCGCGCTAAGTTCTTACAAGAACAAGTAAGGACCTGTGATGACAGAGAAGCGCTCAAAAACGACTAAGCCCGCATTCGGTCGACAGCCCGGCGACCTTAGCCCGCGTGAACGGCTTGAACGGACTATTCGCGTTGATCATGCCGGCGAATTTGGGGCGGTGCGGATCTATGAAGGGCAATATGCGGTTTTAAAGGACACCGAAGCTGCGGATACCCTAAAACATATGAAAGAGCAGGAAGAGGTTCACCGGGAAAAGTTTGAGGAGCTTCTGGCGTCCCGGCGTGTTCGTCCGACGCTTCTCGGTCCGCTCTGGCATGTCGCCGGATATGCGTTGGGTGCAGGCACTGCAATGTTGGGAAAAGAGGCGGCCATGGCTTGTACCGAAGCTGTGGAAGAGGTCATCGATGCCCACTATCAGCAACAGCTGGATGCTCTGGGTGAGGACGAAGCGGAACTAAAGGAAACCATCTCCAAATTCCGGGAGGAAGAGATAGAGCATCGTGATATCGCCCGGGAGCAAGGCGCGGATGAGGCGCCGGGCTATGAGTTGCTCACCTCGGCCGTGAAAGCCGGATCAAAAATGGCGATCTGGCTGTCATCCCGTATCTGACAAAACTTTCCGCTTTTATGGAAAATCACAGCGCGTGGCAGAAATGGTCGCGAAGCTTTGCTTGCCCGCCAATATGCTGAAACGATACTCGTTTGAGCCAAAGACGACACTTTTGTGAAGCGGCAGGACGCCGCTTAGTTTTTCCGTCTGGCCTCCGAGCTGTGTGAAGGTAATCTCGACCGGTTGATCCGGATCGTACCATGCCTCTACCTTGTTTTCCGAATTAACGACGGATTGTCCGTTTCCCGTGACGGTGATGGTGCCATCGCCTAGACTGACAGAGTTCCCGGGGCTGGAAAAAATCGGTGTGTTGACGATAAACCGCTTAGTCTCCGGAGCGGCATCGCAATTCTGGCTGTTCTGCGCCAAAGAAATCAACGATAGCAGGCGATCCGGTTCCAGACCGTCTGCAAGGCGTTTTTGCACCAAATCCAGAATTTCACGGGTCGGGCCACTCGGGATTTCATTTTCGAACTTGTCACGCCATTGCCGCGCCTCCGCGAGGGCGGCGCTCTGCTTGTCCAAGGCGGCGCGGGCCTGATCGTTCAGCCTGTCGTTCTCGCTGGTCAGGACAATGACCTGCCCTTCGATATCGGCGACGCGCCTGTCGGCATTGGCCTGCCCTTCATAATATCCGTAGACACCAACGCCGGCGAGCAACGCAATAAACAGGATGAATTTGAAAAACCGGTTGCGTCGTTGCCGCGCTTGTTTTTTCTCCGAAAGTCCAAGACCATAACTCATTGTGCGTCACTTCTTCAGCGATAAGGGGATTGATTACAAACAGAATTCTATATAGCCGTCGAAGCGTGGGGAAAGCAAGTCACGAGAAGTCTGGTATCCGAAATTTCGTTATTCTTCGAGTTCCGTATCCCAGTAAAGATAGTCGCGCCAGCTTTCGTGAAGATAGTTGGGCGGAAAGGCGCGGCCCTGTCTGTTGAGCATCTGCGGGGTGGGTATGTAGGGCCGGATTGCGGGGAACATGTTCACTTCCCGCGGAAGCCGCCCGCCTTTTTTCATGTTGCAAGGAGCGCAGGCCGTTGTGATATTCTTCCAGCTTGTCTGGCCACCGAGGCGGCGCGGCAGCACATGATCGAAGGTAAGTTCCTCGGTCGATCCGCAATACTGACAGCTGAATCCGTCCCGCAGGAAGAGATTAAATCGTGTGAAGGCGGGTTGTTTGTTCTGCTTGATATATCGTTTGAGACTGATCACGCTGGGCAGGCGCATCTCAAAGCTGGGGGAGCGGACAACGCGGTCATATTCCGAGACAATGTCCACCCGCTCAAGGAAGACTGATTTAAGCGTATCCTGCCAGGACCACAGCGACAGCGGAAAATAGCTGAGGGGCCTGTAATCGGCGTTTAAAACCAGCGCCGGATATTTCTCCATTGATGTTTGCAAGGCTCTATCGGTCTCCAAACAGGATGCTATATAGAAAGTTTGGCGCGTCCCTCTGAAAAATGCAAATGCTAATACAGTATTTTGTGTGAAATAAATATGAAACCACCGCATATTGAAGGCGCTGTGGCGCTAAGTCCGCCTGATAGGAGAACCGCGGGTAACTCGGGAATCGAACGAAGTCTGGTTTAGTCCTGTGGTTTAATCAGAAATGTTCTTGCGTGTTGGCGCCTGGACTACATCGGCATAGTAGCGCCACAAGATGCGGGCGGCGATGGTTCGGTATGGCCGGAGGGGCTCGGCCAGGGCATCCATATGGGCGATGTCCGGACGCACCGGTAGTTTCTTAAGATGACCGAAGGCGGATTGCAGGGCGACGTCCCCGGCAGGCCAGATATCCGTTCGGCCCAGACAGGCCATCATGTAAATTTCTGCCGTCCAGCGGCCGATCCCTTTGACTTGCGTCAACTGGCTGAGGACATCGTCGTCGTTAAGGTGGTGCAGCTTGTCGAGGGTCAATCGACCGTCCAATATATCTTCTGCGAGAGCACGGCAATAGCGTGCCTTTTGCCGGCTGAGGCCCAAACCGCGCAATTCCTCCTCGCTAAACTCGATCATCTGAGATGGCGTAAAGGGCGCGACGGCATCCGTAAGCCGTCGCCAGATCGCTTCGGCACTTGCGAGGGAGACCTGTTGTTCGACGATGATTTTAGCCAGAGGTTCAAACCCGGCCGGGCGTGTGCGCGAAGGTAATGGCTGGATCAGGGAAATGGCATGGCTGAAGTCCGGGTCCCGGTCGCATAAAAACTCAAATGCGACCGAGAGGTCCGTATCTTCCGTCATTGTGTCGTTGCATAGGCCGTTGTCAGGCCGGAAGAACAGTTCAGGCTTTTCGCGGCAAGAGCAATCTGTGACTCATCACTCTCTCCCTCCGCCATGAGGTGGGGGATATCCGGCGCAAGGCCTACGTCATGGAAAGTCGGTCCGCCGCCGGTTGTAAATCGTCCCGTCGTGAGACGGAGGCCACCGCCGTTTCGAAGCGGCATCAGGGATTGCATCAGCCCTTTGCCAAAGCTTTTCTCGCCAAAGAGTTTGGCCCGGGCCTGATATTTAAGCGCGCCCGCCACAATTTCGGAGGACGATGCCGACTTGCTGTTGAGCATGACGACAATCGGCGCGCCTTTTGTCTGATCTCCGCGATCCGCTTCGCGTGCAATCAGTTCCCGTCCACGGTTTCTGACCGTATAGATATTTCCGCCATCAAGAAACGCGCTGGCGACAACCTCTGCTTCGGAAACAAGGCCGCCGGGATTGTTGCGCATATCCAGAACAATGCCGCACAGGCCGGAACCCAGGGTGCTTTCAAACTCCTCAAGTGCGGCGACAACGCCTGGGCCTGTCTTCTTGGTGAAGGAGAAAATACGGATATATCCGACATTGCCATCGACACGATGGGTGACCGCCGCGACATCCACCTCGCGGCGGGTAACGTCGATCTGGATAGGCAATGGGCTGCTCTGGCGTTGCACGGTAAGCGCGGCAACGGTATTTTCCGGGCCGCGTAATTTTGCCCTTGCCTGTGCCATTGTCAGGCCATGAATAGGCTCCCCATTGACGTGTGTAATAATATCTTTTTCCCGGACATCTGCCTCTTCCGCCCCTGATCCGCGTAGAAGATTCATAACAGTCAGATTGCCGTCGATCATCCGGATATGGATGCCCAGCCCGACAAAATGCCCTTCCAGCCCTTCGCGATATGAGGAATAGTTCCGCGGTTCCATATAGCTGGTGTAACGATCCATTGAGGCCAGCATTGCGTTCAATGCCCGTGTTGTTGGGTCACTTTCCCAGTTTTCTCCCGCTGGTACGGCTTTCAGGCCCTCAATCGCTTTATCGATGAGATCTTCCGGGTCCACATCATCGACATAACGCTGATCCACTGTTTGCAAGACATCTGCCATGACGTTGATATTCTGCGCCATCAACGGGTCATCCTTGACGGTTTCCCGATAAGCCAATTCGTAGCGGTCAATAGCGGCACTGACATCATGGGTTCGCGTAATCGGAATCGCACATGCTGTCACCAGCATTAACAGGTTGAGTGCGATCAAAATTCTTTTAAACATTTGTCTCGCCCGTAGAAATTTTTTATAATTAATAAATTCTTAACAAAGGCTAGCGCCGGGTCAGGTCACTGACAAGAAAAACAGATAAAATTTTAGGCGTATTGAATATTTTTTTCCGGACCACCCTTTTGTTAACGATATGGTAACTATAACGCGTTTTGCGCCAAGCCCAACCGGTTTTCTTCATCTCGGACATGTTTATTCGGCCTCACTTGCCTGGCGTTCCGCGCGAGAAAGCGGGGGCCGTTTCATTCTCCGGATGGAAGACATAGATAAGACCAGATGCCGTCCGGAATTCGAGGCGGCTATCTATGAAGATCTGACCTGGCTGGGTCTGGAATGGGACCCGCCCGTTCGCCGCCAAAGTGAGCATCTGGATGACTATTCAGCCTTGTTGGAGAAGCTCAGCGACCGCAATCTGATTTATCCCTGCTTCTGCACCCGGAAAGAAATAGCGGCGGAAATTGCCCGCAGTAATTCTGCACCTCATGGCCCGGAAGGCCCTGTATATCCGGGCATTTGCAGGGATATGCCGGAAGCGGAACGACAAAGACGATTTGAGCAAGACGAGCCATACGCGCTTCGGCTGAATATGGTTAATGCTATTGCGGCCGTAAAGCTTGAGACGATGCGCTTTCATGAAATCGGAAAAGGTTACATTCAGTGTAATCCGGAACCCTTCGGAGACATCGTTCTGGCGCGCAAGGAGACGCCGACGAGCTATCATCTTGCCGTAACATTTGATGATGCAATTCAGGGTGTTAACCATATTATCCGGGGGCAGGACCTGTTCCCGTCAACCCATATTCACAGGTTGCTGCAGGGTCTGCTTGACCTTCCCACGCCGACCTATTTTCACCATGGTTTGATCTCCGATGGGAAAGGCCGTCGCCTGTCAAAGCGTGACAAGGATGCAACAATCAAATCTTTACGCGAATATGGTTACCAGCCCGAAGAAGTGCGGAAAATGGTCGATTATGGTTAATTTTCCGCCGGTTTCGCGAATCTTTTTTTACCCGTTTGATTAGGCTACATCTTCGTATTTCATGATCATGTCGACCATGTCGATAATGATGCCGGCCATGTCGAAATCCTTCGGCGTATAGATTGCGCTCACTCCGGCCTTGGTGAGCTTTTCGGCATCCTCCGGCGGAATGATCCCACCGACGACAACCGGGATATCACCAATCCCGGCTTCGCGCAGCTGTTTGCAGACTTCCGTTGCGAGGGATACATGAGAGCCGGACAGGATTGAAAGGCCGACCAGGTCCACAGTGCCTGCGCGGGCCGCGTTCACAATCTGCTCCGGTGTGAGCCGGATGCCTTCATACACGACCTGCATACCGCTATCGCGCGCGGCAACAGCAATCTGTTCCGCGCCGTTCGAATGGCCATCCAGGCCTGGCTTGCCAACGAGAACCTTCAAAGGCCGACCGAGAGCTCCCGCCGCTGCTGCCACTCTCTCACGGGCCGGCTCCAGTATATCGTTCTCCGCATTGGAGATGGCGGATCCAACGCCGGTGGGGGCGCGATACTCGCCATAGACCTGACGCAGTGCTTCCGACCACTCCCCCGTCGTAACGCCCGCTTTCGCGGCCGCAATGGAGGGGGGCATAATGTTTTGACCTCCTCTGGCGGCTTTTGTCAGTTCTTCGAGCGCCTTTTGTACTTGGGCGTCATCTCGTTCTGCCCGCCAAGCTTGAAGTCGTTCAATCTGCTCCGCTTCCGCTTTTTCATCCACCGTCATAATCCCGCCGTCTGCTTCCTGAGTAAGGGGTGACGGAGCGGACTCGGTAAATTTGTTGACGCCAATGACCGGCAAATCGCCTGCGATGACCGATTGCACCCTATCGGTATTGGCATTAACAAGGCTTTCTTTCAGATAGCCGGTGTCCACAGCGGCAACCGCACCCCCCATTTCATCAATCAGGCGAAGCTCCTCACGGGCTGCTGCTTTCAGCTCTTCGACTTTTCGGTCGATCTCGACTGACCCTTCAAAGATATCGCCGAATTCCAGTAGATCGGTCTCATAGGCAACGATCTGCTGAAGACGGAGAGACCATTGCTGATCCCAGGGCCTGGGTAGGCCCAGCGCTTCATTCCAGGCCGGAAGCTGTACGGCCCGGGCGCGGGCATTTTTGGAAAGGACAACGGCCAGCATTTCCAACAGAATGCGATAGACGTTGTTCTCAGGCTGCTGTTCTGTGAGGCCGAGGGAATTTACCTGCACGCCGTATCGGAATCGTCGAAATTTTTCGTCTTCAACACCATATCGATCCCGCAGGATTTCATCCCATAGATCGACGAACGCGCGCATCTTGCACATCTCGGTGATGAACCGGATGCCGGCATTCACGAAGAAACTGATACGGCCTGTCGCGGCGGGGAAATCCTCCGCGCTGATCTGCCCGCCTTCCTTAACCGCGTCGAGGACTGCTATTGCGGTCGCCAGTGCGAAGGAGAGCTCCTGAACCGGCGTCGCACCTGCTTCCTGCAGATGGTAGGAGCAGACATTGGTCGGATTCCATTTTGGCATATGCTGATAAGTGTAGCTGACGACATCGGTTATCAGACGCATACTGGGAGCTGGCGGGAAAATATAGGTCCCGCGCGAAAGATATTCCTTGATGATGTCATTCTGCACGGTCCCCTGAAGGGCGGAGACATCCGCGCCCTGTTCCTCGGCGACCGCGACATAGAGCGCCAGCAACCAGGCGGAGGTTGCATTGATGGTCATCGAGGTATTCATTTTTTCAAGTGGAATTTCATGGAACAAGGTCCGCATATCACCAAGATGACAGATCGGAACACCCACCTTACCAACTTCGCCGCGCGCCAGAATATGATCCGAATCGTACCCTGTCTGGGTGGGTAGGTCGAAGGCGACGGACAAGCCGGTCTGACCCCGCGCAAGGTTGGTCTTATAGAGCTCATTTGACGCCTGCGCGGAGGAATGGCCCGAATATGTGCGGAAAAGCCACGGACGATCTTTTTTTGGGGCGCCGGACTTCACGGCTTCCTGCTTGTCGTTTGCCATAATTTTCTTTCGTTTTTAAACTCTAATAAGATTGGTTATTACGTGTGCTTATCGCCACACGTAATAACATAACTTTGTGCTGCAGCGCAAAAAAAACTTGTTATCTGGTCAAAGGTCAGTAATCTTCTCATAAACCGGGCTAAAGTAAAGGTCTCTGTTTCGTTTTTTGATGCAATGCGATATATGAAGGCGAGAAATCGAGATTTGTAAATTCTAAAGACCTGATGCCCTATAAAGAAGACACGATAATAAATACGAGGGATATTTTTGATGTCAAATACGCAAGCTTCCGCGCTGTCCGACACAGGTAATGAGATGTCGGCAGGTGAAATCAAGGACCTGTATGAGGTTGGAGAAATTCCACCGCTCGGCCACGTGCCTTCCAAAATGTATGCTTGGGCGATCCGGCGCGAGCGCCATGGCGAACCGGAATCCGCCATGCAGGTTGAGGTAGTTGATACGCCGGAACTGGACAGTCATGATGTCCTCGTTCTCGTTATGGCGGCTGGCGTCAACTACAACGGCGTCTGGGCAGCGCTCGGCGAGCCTATTTCCCCGTTTGATGTCCACAAACAGCCGTATCATATCGCGGGCTCTGATGCGTCAGGCGTCGTCTATGCCGTTGGCAACAAGGTGAAACGGTTCAAGGTTGGTGATGAAGTCGTAGTTCATTGTAATCAGGACGATGGCGACGATGAAGAATGCAACGGTGGCGATCCGATGTTCTCGACGAGCCAGCGCATCTGGGGCTATGAAACACCAGACGGGTCCTTCGCGCAATTTGCGCGGGTTCAGGACCGGCAGCTGATGCCCCGGCCAAAACATCTGACCTGGGAAGAGAGCGCCTGCTATGTTCTGACGCTGGCTACGGCGTATCGCATGCTGTTCGGTCACCGGCCACATATCCTGCGTCCGGGCCATAATGTTCTTATCTGGGGTGCGTCCGGTGGCCTGGGATCGATGGCGATCCAGATATGCGCCGCCGCAGGCGCGAATGCCATCGGGGTGATTTCAGATGAAAGCAAACGCGATTTCGTAATGTCGCTCGGTGCGAAGGGTGTGTTGAACCGGAAGGACTTCGATTGCTGGGGCCAGCTTCCCAAGGTGAACGGTGAAGGCTTCGGTGAATATATGAAGAAAACCCGGGAATTCGGCAAGGCAATCTGGGATATCACCGGCAAAGGCAACGATGTTGATTTTGTCTTTGAACATCCGGGTGAGCAGACCTTCCCCGTCTCCTGTAACATAGTGAAGCGCGGTGGTATGGTGGTCTTCTGTGCTGGCACGACCGGATTTAACCTCACCATGGACGCGCGGTTTGTCTGGATGCGCCAGAAACGTATTCAGGGCAGCCATTTTGCTAACCTGAAACAAGCGTCACAGGCAAACAATCTGGTTGTTGAACGGCGGATTGACCCATGTATGTCCGAGGTTTTCTCATGGGACGATATCCCCCGGGCGCATACGAAAATGATGAATAACGAGCATAAGCCTGGCAACATGGCGGTGCTGGTGTCGTCTAAATATCCGGGCCTTCGGACTATTGAGGATGCAATTGAAGCCGGAAACGGCTAAGTTGCCACCAAAATAAACAAGGAAGAATAATAATGACAATGTCAGAAATGACTGAAGCTCCCCGCACTCTATTGATAAGCGGGCTGGATGTCCTTTGTGAAAAAGCTCTGGATTCCGCTGAATCCTTCAAGCAGAAGGCGATTATCTCCGTTGCCGAACTGACACGAGGCAGCAATGGCCGGATCAGCGCGGAATTGGTTGAAGCTAACCAATACGCGACCCACGGTCTTGCCTGGCTCGCAACCTATGTCGAGGCATTGCGGGAGACACTTAACTGGTCCCGCAATCTCGCCTCTGAGGGAAAGTTGGGAGAATTGGAGCAGCTTATTCTCCAGGCGGGTTTCGCTGAGTATCTAAGCCAGATTGCAGGTGGCATTCCGATGACCTTGGGCGAAATTATCCGTCCGGCGGACCTCGGTCTGGAAGATGCCGCCATTGCCGGCTTTAAGACGGCAGAAGTTGCCGCACTGATTGACGCCGGGTACAGCGCCGACGTTAAGGAGCGTATTGCCGAGTTGATCGCGGAAGGAATGGACACAGGACATTTCGGGGACCCCGGTCTCGATGAGACGTTCGCCATGATTCGCGACCAGTTCCGTCGGTTCGCCAATGAGGAGGTTATGCCTTACGCCCATGACTGGCATTTGAAAGACGAGTTGATCCCCATGCCTGTGGTTCAGAAAATGTCAGAGCTTGGCGTATTCGGTCTGACCGTGCCGGAGGAATATGACGGTCTCGGCCTTGGCAAGATGTCCATGTGTGTTGTTTCGGAAGAACTCTCGCGGGGGTACATCGGTGTCGGGTCACTGGGGACGCGGTCCGAAATCGCCGCGGAACTTATTCTGACCGGTGGCACGGAAGCACAGAAGGATAAATGGCTGTCTCCCATTGCAACGGGTGAAATACTGCCAACGGCCGTGTTTACGGAACCGAACACCGGCTCCGACCTTGCCTCATTGAAGACCCGTGCCGTGAAGGACGGGGATGTCTATAAAGTTACAGGCAATAAGACATGGATTACCCATGCTGCGCGCGCTGATGTGATGACCATGCTGGTGCGGACGAACCCGAATGAGCCGGGCTACAAAGGGCTTTCCATGTTCCTTGCAGAAAAACCGCATATGACGGAAACGGAAGATTTTCCGGCGAAGGGAATGACCGGCGGCGAGATTGAAGTGCTCGGTTATCGCGGCATGAAGGAGTATGAGCTTGGGTTTGACGATTTTGAAATCAAGGCAGAAAACCTGTTGGGCGAGGAAGAGGGGAACGGCTTCAAGCAATTGATGCAGACCTTTGAAAGCGCCCGTATCCAGACGGCAGCCCGTGCGCTGGGTGTGGCGCAGAACGCAATGGAGCTTGGGCTTCGGTACGCGCTGGACCGAATTCAGTTCGCCAGGCCGATCATCAAGTTTCCGCGCGTTGCCGGAAAGCTCTCCTGGATGGCTGTTGAAATCATGATGGCGCGGCAGCTCACATATGCCTCCGCCCGCGCGAAGGATGAAGGTCGGCGCTGTGATCTTGAGGCGGGGATGGCCAAACTTCTCGGGGCCCGCGTTGCCTGGAGCACGGCAGACAATGCCCTGCAAATTCACGGGGGCAATGGCTTCGCGCTGGAATATCCGATCAGCCGTGTCCTGTGTGATGCGCGTATCCTCAATATTTTTGAGGGCGCCGGTGAAATTCAGGCGCAGGTGATTGCCCGCCGCCTGCTGGAAGGGGCAAACTGACGGAGTTCCGCGATGGAACAAAGGCTGTCATTGATAACGCTTGGTGTCAGGGATCTGGCGCGAAGTACCGCCTTTTTCGAATCCCTTGGCTGGAAGCGTTCCGTAAAGGATGCTCCCGGCGTTTCCTTTTTTCAATGCGGTTCAATTGCATTCGGCCTGTTTCCGCGGGATGAATTGGCGAAAGACGCTGGCGTAACCGCCGACGGTTCCGGTTTTGAAGGGTTCTCGATTGCCTATAATGCCCGGAGTAAGGCTGAAGTCGATGACGTGCTGTCGGAGGTTCAGTCTTTGGGCGCGGAAATCGTCAAACCGGCGGAGGATGTATTCTGGGGCGGGTATTCCGGATATTTTCGCGACTTTGACGGTCATCTTTGGGAAGTTTCCTGGAATGCCGGGTTTGAGGTTGACAGCTCTGGCGCCGTGATGCTTCCGGATTGATAACGCCCATTTTATTTATCTTCCATATCACCGGTAAATTCAAAACCGAGGACGGCGGCAATGGAGGCTCCGAACAGGACAACAGCCCAACTTACATAGAGCCAGATCAGAAAGAGGGGAATGGCAGCCATGGCGCCATACACCACCTCGTATGATGGAAAATATTGAAGGTACAGTTTGAAGAAATACTTTCCGAGCATGAACAGTGCCGTCGCAACCGCTGCACCGATGAAGGCATGCCGCCATTTCACATCGCAGGCCGGAACAATCCGATAAAGAATAAACAGCACGATAAAAGGCAACAGAACCGGTAGGATTGAGCGAACGAGATCGATGGTTCCCGCAATCTGGATACCGGTTGCTTCCTCGCTTACCTTGATGATCCAGTCAATAAGGGTGAGGCTGGTCCCGATGGCGATGGGGCCGATCAGGGTAATGATGATATAAATGATAAATCGCTTGAACGGATTACGCGTCGCCGCAACTTTCCATATTTGGCTGAAAATTTCTTCAATGCTGGACATGAGCAGTAATGCCGTTATGGCGATACCCGCAAGACCGAAGAGGGTTAGCTGATTGGCGTTGATTGTAAAATTGCGAAGTGCCGTATCTACCGTTGAGATTTTCGATGGCAGCAGGCTATCAAAAAGGAAATTGGTGATTTGTTCCTGCAGATGGGTGAAAGCGGGGATAGCTGTGAAGAGGGCAAAGGCGACGGCGGCCAAAGGAACAATCGCCAGCAACGTCTGATAGCTCAATGCGGTAGCCATCCGCAGGCAGTTCTGTCCGGTGAAATGCTGCCAGATTCGGATCAGTAATGAGACAACAGAGTTCTGCACATTGCCCTCTTGTATAAACCACTAATCGGGAAACTTGCTGCTGGCAAGCTCCCCACCCAGCCCCCAGTCATCTTTGGTGATATTGTTGATGATCACGTTGACGCTGGCTGCCCCGCAACCGGTAATGCGAACCATTTCGGCAGTAATCGATTTAACCAGCTCCTCTTTTGTTTCGCGATCGCGTCCTTCAAACATATCAATTCTGACAACAGGCATTTACGGTATCCTTCTCTAAATTATTTATACAATATTACGTTCCAGTACAGCTTCTCCTGCCGCCACCCGCGAAAAAGAGAAGCGGGAGAGGTCGAGGCTTCTATATTCACCGTGGGTAATGAATTCGGCTATACCGCGACCAACGGCGGGGGACTGCTGTAACCCGTGCCCAGAAAATCCATTTGCAAAAAAGAAATTCGTGATCTCGGGGTGCGGTCCGAGAATGGCATTCTGATCCAGAATATTATAGGCGTAATGGCCCGCCCAGGCATTCTCAAGCTTGATGGCTTCAAACGCTGGCACGCGATGGGCCAGGATTGGCCATATATGCTCATCAAACCAGCCATAGTCGATTTCGAAGTCTGAACAATCCGGATCATTCTCTGGATCCGGGGAGCAGCCGGCAATAAACTGGCGCCCTTCCGGTGAAAAGTGCACGCCGCTCGGGTCAATCACCAGTGGGCAGCCGGAAATTTCCGTGCGGCAACTGAAACAGAAAGCAAAGCGCTTACGCGAGCGGACGGGAAGCTCGATGCCAGCCCACCGGGCAACCTCCGCTGCCTGAGGGCCTGCGGCATTTACGACATGCCCCGCAGGCAGCTTCGAGCCATCCTTGAGAAGGACACGGTTTATGCGCTTTGCCGCCCTCTCAAATCCGACAGCTTCGGCAGCCAGAAATCGCACGCCCAAAGATATTGATTTCTTACGAAAAGCCTGATTAAGGCTATAGGCATCGAGGCGCCCCTCCCCGCTTAAACCGAGCGATCCGCCTGCGAGATCGGACACATTCATCCAGGGATAACCACGCGCAAGATCATCGGTATCTAGAAGGCCGACATTCACTCCCAGTTTTCGCTGAATGGCATTGTTCGTGTAGAGCAGCGGAATGTGGCGGTCCTCTGCCAGGAACAGGTATCCGTATTCGTGATACCCCACATCAACCGGCGTGTCATTGACGGCAAGATGATGTGTAATCTTCCCCAGAAACTCCTGCATGAATTGCGACATGAGGATATTTTCGGGTGTTGAGAACTGTTGCCGGACTCCTCCCCATGAACGCGCGGTGGACCCGAACTCATAGCTCGGGTCTTTTTCGAGAACAGTCACGCTGCCATCAAACCCGGCCGTGCTTTTCAGGAAATAGGCAATGGACGATCCGACAACGCCGCCGCCGATAATTACGATATCCTGGGTTGCTTCCATTACTTTTCCTGTCCATATAAGGCGTGAACGTGTAGCGTAGGTGAATTTCTTTATATGATGAAGCCGGACCGATCATTATGATTAACTATCTCATTGTTGCTGCTGTAATTGCAACGGCGCTTGTTCTGTTCTTTGGCGTATTGACAATGGCACGCGGCGGCGAGTTCAACCGTCGCTACGGAAACAAGCTGATGCGCTTGCGTATTCTGGTGCAGGCCGTCGCGGTTATCCTTATTATGATCGGGATATGGCTTGCAGGGACTTCAACTTAGATTAGCGCCTTCCGGTTGGCTGTTATTTCGACTATGTGTGAAAAATGGTAAAGCTTACAAAAATATATACGCGTGGCGGAGACAAAGGGAAAACATCTCTAGGGGATGGCGCGCGGGTCAGCAAAACAAATCCGCGTGTCGAGGCCTATGGTGATGTGGATGAAACAAATGCTATCATCGGTCTTGTGCGGTTGCATGTAACTGGCCAGATTGGTGAAATGCTGGCGCGTATCCAGAATGATCTTTTTGACTTGGGGGCGGATCTTTGTACACCGGAGCAGGAGAACCCGAAATACCCTCCGCTCAGGATTGTAAAAGCGCAAGTTGATCGTCTTGAAGACGAGATTGACGAGATGAACTCGGAGCTGGCGCCGCTTAATTCCTTTATTCTGCCAGGGGGCTCTGTGGCGTCTTCCTATTTGCATCTGGCCAGAACAGTCTGTCGGCGGGCAGAGCGGCGGATGATTACATTGAGCGATTCGGAAATAGTCAATCCGCAGGCGGTTGCCTATGCCAATCGCCTGTCTGATTTCCTGTTTGTGCTTGGCCGTTTCCTGAATGACAAGGGAACGGAAGACGTTCTCTGGGTCCCCGGGGCCAACAGGGAAACGGTTTGAGTTTAATTATATAGGCAAAACAATTGGTTAGGGTGCGTAAAAATGTCCTGCTACGGCGAATTGACAGATAGTCAATAGCTATTTATTGTGCACTGCCGAATAAGAGTAGAAATTACATAATATTATAACCTTAAAATCACGCTATCGGAAGAACGGGTTTCCGGTGGAAAGTGAAGAAACTATAACCCGGGAGTAGACCGATCCATGAAAGTTCTCGTCGCTGTTAAACGTGTCGTGGACTACAACGTTAAGATCCGTGTTAAAGCGGACAAGACTGGTGTAGACCTCGCAAACGTCAAGATGTCCATGAACCCCTTTGATGAAATTGCCGTTGAGGAAGGTCTCCGCCTTCGTGAAGCCGGCGTGGCAACGGAAGTTGTCGCCATGTCCGTCGGGCCGCAAGCTGCGCAGGAAACATTGCGCACCGCCCTTGCCATGGGCGCAGACCGGGGCATTCTGGTTAAAACGGATGAGACAGTCGAACCCCTTGGTGTTGCGAAATTGATGAAAGCCGTTGCCGAAGAGGAAAAGCCGGATTTGATCATCGTCGGCAAACAGGCCATTGACGATGACTCCAATCAGACCGGTCAGATGCTGGCGGCATTGCTGGGCTGGTCCCAGGGTACGTTTGCCTCTAAGGTCAGCCTGGAAGATGGCACGGCAAAAGTCACCCGCGAGATTGACGGTGGCCTGCAAACAGTCAATCTGAAGATGCCTGCTGTTGTCACGACAGATCTCCGCCTGAACGAGCCGCGTTACGCGTCCCTGCCAAACATCATGAAAGCGAAGAAAAAGCCGATTGATGAAAAATCGCCTGAAGATCTCGGTGTTGACATTGCACCGCGTCTGACGACGCTCAAAGTGGAAGAACCGGCAAAACGTGAAGCTGGTGTTATGGTAGAAACTGTCGCTGAACTGGTCGACAAGCTGAAAAACGAAGCGGGGGTTATCTGATGACTGTTCTTGTACTTGCCGATCATGATAATGAAGTGTTGGGCACAGCGACGCTGAATGCCGTAACTGCTGCGACTGAACTGGGCGGGGACGTCCATGTACTGATTGCGGGCAATGGTTGCTCGGCGGTTGCCGATGAAGCCGCAAAAGTTTCTGGTGTCGCAAAAGTTCTGTTGGTGGAAGACGCCCTTTATAGCGATATGCTGGCGGAAAATGTTGCCGCGCTTGTTGTTTCTCTTGCCGATAGCTATGACGCGATTGTGGCGGCTGCAACTTCTGCTGGCAAGAATATCCTGCCGCGTGTTGCTGCTCTTCTTGATGTCGGGCAGATTTCTGAAATTGTCGAGGTGGTTTCGCCAGATACCTTCGTTCGTCCGATCTATGCCGGCAACGCCATGGCGACCGTGCAGAGCAGTGACGCAAAGAAAGTGATCACTGTACGAGCAACGAATTTTGCCGCCGCAGACGCAACCGGCGGTTCGGCCTCTGTTGAAGCCGCGAGCGCGGCTGCTGATGCTGGACTTTCCACTTTTGTTGGAGCGGAGCTTTCTGAATCCGAACGTCCTGAGCTTACATCGGCGAAAATTGTGATTTCGGGCGGTCGCGGTATGCAATCCGGTGATAACTTTCATCTGCTTGAAGCAATTGCCGATAAGCTCGGTGCTGCCGTTGGCGCCAGCCGCGCTGCGGTTGACGCAGGTTTCGTGCCGAACGAGTTTCAGGTGGGTCAGACCGGTAAGGTTGTTGCACCGCAGCTTTATATTGCCGTTGGTATTTCCGGTGCCATTCAGCATCTTGCAGGTATGAAAGACAGCAAGGTGATTGTGGCCATCAACAAGGATGAGGAAGCCCCGATTTTTCAGGTGGCGGACTACGGACTTGTCGCAGACCTGTTCAAGGCCCTGCCGGAGCTGGATGCCGCTCTGTGATGACGTGTGGAAGTCGGACTATTGGCGTTATGATCGCGCTCACCTTTATGCTTGGAATTAGGCAATGATAAACAAAGTAAGTGTGATTGGCGCTGGCCAGATGGGCAATGGTATTGCCCATGTTCTGGCTGTTGCGGGAATAGACGTATTCCTGAAGGATATTTCCAAGGAACAGCTGGACAAGGCCTTGAACACCATTGAGCACAACTTGCGACGGCAGGTTGGGCGTGGCGCTCTTTCCGAGGCGGATATTACCAAGGCGCTTGCTCATATCAGTCCGGTTACAGATGATGCACATCTTTCTGAAGTGGATCTGGTGATTGAGGCGGCCACCGAGAATGAGGAGATCAAGAAGCAGATTCTGACTACTCTCGGACCGCAACTCAAGCCGGAGGCGATTATTGCCACCAATACATCGTCCATTTCCGTGACCCGCCTCGCTGCGATAACGGACCGGCCGGAAAAATTCATCGGGATGCATTTTATGAACCCGGTTCCGGTGATGCAGCTGGTGGAACTGATCCGGGGCATTGCGACGAATGAGGAAACGTTTGAGACGATCAAGGATCTTGCTGTTCGTCTCGACAAGACGCCGACCCCGGCGGAGGATTTTCCGGCCTTTATCGTCAATCGTATTCTGCTGCCCATGATCAATGAGGCGGTCTATACCCTCTATGAAGGGGTCGGTTCGGTTCGGGCAATCGATACAGCAATGCGCCTTGGCGCCAACCATCCGATGGGCCCGCTTCAACTTGCGGATTTTATTGGGCTGGATGTTTGTCTTGCTATTATGCAGGTTCTGTATGAAGGCTTGGCGGATACCAAATATCGGCCTTGCCCACTTCTCGTGAAATATGTGGAGGCCGGCTGGCTTGGGCGTAAGTCCGGTCGCGGTTTCTATGATTACACTGGCGAAGAACCAATCCCGACACGATAAGCCGTAAAGCATGGAAACAAAAACCCCCGGAAACCTGTATGGGCTTCCGGGGGGTTTTTGAGGCTGTTTCTGGATTAGTTGACTTCGAAAAGCCCGGCGGCGCCCATACCGCCACCGATGCACATCGTCACAACGACATATTTTGCACCGCGACGCTTGCCTTCGATAAGGGCGTGGCCCGTCAGGCGAGCGCCGGACATGCCGTACGGGTGTCCGATGGAGATTGCCCCGCCGTCAACATTGAGAAGGTCATTGGGAATACCAAGCTTGTCCCGGCAGTACAGAACCTGTACGGCGAAGGCTTCGTTCAGTTCCCAAAGGCCGATGTCATCCATCTTGAGGCCATGGCGTTCGAGCAGTTTCGGAACCGCAAAAACCGGACCGATTCCCATCTCGTCAGGTTCACAGCCCGCGACAACCAGACCGCGATAGATTCCAAGCGGTTCGATATTACGCTGCTCGGCAAGTTTGCTGTCCATGACAACGCAGGCAGAGGCGCCGTCGGAAAGCTGACTCGCATTCCCCGCCGTAATAAAGCAGTCCTCACCCAGGACCGGCTTCAGGCTGGAAAGCCCTTCCAGCGTTGTGCTGGGGCGATTGCCTTCGTCCTGGGTCAGGGTGACTTCTTCATGGAGGGTTTCGCCGGTTTCCTTATTCTCCATAACCTTGATTGTGGTCATGGGGACGATTTCCTGATCAAACCGGCCCGCTTCCTGCGCCGCTGCAGTACGCATCTGGCTTTGATAGCTGTATTCGTCCATGGCTTCGCGGGTGATGCCATAACGTGTTGCGACGGTTTCCGCAGTTTTCAGCATCGGATCGTAAATGGACGGCTTATGTTCAAGGAGCCATTCATTCTGCGCGCGATAGCGGTTCATATGCTCATTCTGCACGAGGCTGATGCTGTCCATTCCACCGGCGGCCATGACAGGCACCTTGTCGACGATAACCCGTTGTGCAGCCATTGAAATTGTTTGCAGGCCGGAGGAGCAGAAACGGTTGACGGTCGTGCCGGATGATGTGACGGGCAGGCCCGCCCGAAGCAGCGCCTGGCGAGCAATATTTCCACCTGTTGCGCCCTCAGGATTTGCCACGCCAAAGATAACATCCTCGACCTCGGCTGGATCAACGCCGGCGCGTTCAACGGCATGCTTGATAACATGCCCGCCCATGTCAGCCCCGTGTGTGTTGTTGAAGGCACCGCGATATGCCTTGCCGATAGGGGTTCTGGCGGTGGATACGATAACGGCATCTGCCATAAGAATTCTCCTCATTTGTTATTATTTATGCGCCCATGCCCTGTAAACGCAGGCGGGAATTGCCCGCAATTCTATATAGAGTGATCGCCGATGGAAAGGATGAATTACGGTCTTACTGTGATGACCGCAACAACTTTACAAATTTGTTGGGTGCTGTTCCCGATCACAGGATTTCAAGGACCGATTCCGGCGGGCGGCCGATGCGGGCCTTTCCGTTGGCAATCACGATCGGCCGTTCGATAAGTTTTGGATGATCGACCATGGCTTTGATGAGAGCGTCGTTGCTGAGCGCCGCGTCACCGAGATTATTTTCCTTATATTCTGTTTCGCCTTTCCGCATCAAATCCCTGGGCTGCATATCCAGCATTTCCAGTATTTCTGCCAGCCGATCTCTGGATGGAGGGGAAGTAAGATACTCCGTCACACTGGGCTCGATACCTTTTTCCTGCAAAAGGGCAAGGGTCTGACGGGATTTGCTGCAGCGGGGATTATGAAAGATTTCAACGGACATTCTTTGTTCTACTCCGGACAGATTATGACAAGTCTTTATTGTGGCTTATTATTTAACGCAGTGCTCGCGTTTATACCAGCTTCTGATCGGCAGGTTTGGCATGATGCCTGAATTGTTTGCTTGCCTGTTGAGGCGCGATTGCATATTTAAGCCGCATGACAATTCACATGGCAACTCAAAATAACGCGGATAAACCCGGCGTGATGCTGCGCATCGGAAGCAAGATTGGACTTGCGAACTGGCGTGGCATGATCACGCTCCTGTCCAAGGAAGTCCGCCGGTTTATGAAAGTGCCGCTGCAAACCGTGCTGGCACCGATGATGACGACCATTCTGTTTCTGGCGATCTTTACGCTGGCCTTCGGCGGAAGCGAGCGATATGTCGGAGATGTTTCTTACGCCAGTTTCCTGGCGCCGGGGCTGATCATGATGGCAATTATCCAGAACTCTTTTGCCAACACATCATCGTCAGTTCTGATTTCGAAAATTCAGGGCAATATTGTCGATATTCTGATGCCGCCGCTCTCCCCGGCGGAACTGACGCTTGCCTATGTGCTCTCCGGGCTTGCCCGCGGGGTGACGGTTGCCCTTGCCGTCGGTGCGGTAATGTGGGTTCTGATCGACATTTCTGTATATTCCTGGGTAGCGGTGATCTATTACACCATCGGTGCTGGGTTGATGCTGTCGCTGCTTGGGATGATCGCCGGAATAGTCTCAGAAAAGTTCGACCACATGGCGGCCATGACTAATTTTATCATCATGCCGCTGTCTTTCCTGTCCGGGACATTCTATTCAATCGACCGGCTGAATGGTATCTGGTACCAGATCAGTCATCTCAACCCTTTTTTCTATATGATTGATGGCTTTCGATTTGGGTTTATTGGCACTTCTGACAGCTCCGTCTGGGTTGGGTCACTGTTTATCGCCTGCGTCGATATTCTCCTCTATATTGCCGTTTGGGCGCTGATAAGAAGCGGATATCGCCTGAAAGCCTGAAAATATCGTTTTCAACGTAAGAGTTTGATTGACAGGGCACGGTCTCCTGTCAATACTTCCGCGCTTTCTGGCAGCGAAAATTAGCCGGTTACCCTTTAGTTTCGTGGAGAAAGCATATGATTCCCGCATTATTGTCAAACTATGCTCCTGCCGATCTTTCCTTTGAAAAGGGGGAAGGTCCGTATCTCTATGGGAATGATGGTCGACGATACCTCGATTTTGCGGCGGGCATCGCGGTCAGCGGGCTCGGGCACGCCCATCCGAAACTTGTGGCGGCATTGACGGACCAGGCCCAGAAAGTGTGGCATGTGTCCAACCTTTTCCGTATTCCGGGACAGGAGGAACTTGCCCGCAAGCTGGTCGATGCGACTTTTGCGGACGCCGCGTACTTCTGTAACTCCGGCGCGGAGGCCAATGAGTGCGGCATCAAGATGGTTCGGAAGTATTTCAGCACCAACGGTCATCCCGAAAAATATAGGATCATCGCTTTTGAAAACTCTTTTCATGGCCGGACCTTGGCAACAATTGCCGCAGCCGGGCAGGACAAGCTGCTGGCCGGCTTCGGGCCGGTCGTGGACGGATTTGACCATGTTCCCGTCCACGATATCGAGGCAGTGAAGGCAGCGATTACGGATGAAACGGCGGCCATTCTGATTGAACCGGTTCTGGGAGAGGGCGGCATTCAGGTTGTTGAGCCCGAGTTCCTGCGCGCACTTCGAAAATTATGCGATGAGCATGATCTTCTCTTGATGCTGGATGAAATCCAGACTGGCATGGGGCGCACAGGCAAGCTCTTCGCTTATGAACATGCGGGCATCAAACCTGATATCCTGACCTCCGCGAAGGCGCTCGGTGGTGGGTTCCCGGTTGGTGCCTGTCTCGCTGTGGAGAAAGTCGCAAAGGCCATGACCGTCGGGAGCCATGGCTCCACCTATGGCGGCAATCCGCTCGCTATGGCGGTTGCCGGTGCCGTTGTCGATGTGATGAGCGAAGAAGGCTTCATGGATCATGTCGTCGAAATGGGGAATCACCTGAAACAGGGGATTGTCGGTGTGATCGATCGCCATCCGGATATCCTTGAGGAAATTCGGGGTGTTGGGTTGCATCTCGGACTGAAATGCAAGGTGGAGAACACGCTGGTGAGTAATAAATTGCTGGAACTTGGTGTGTTGACGGCGAAAGGCGGGGACAATGTTGTCCGCCTTCTGCCACCACTGATTATTGAAGATGCCCAGGTGTCAGAGTTTATCAATCTGCTGGATGAAGCCTGCACGGAGCTTGAAAATGGCTAACCCACTTCATTTTCTTGACCTGAATGCACTCTCGAAAGCCGATGTGCGCGCTATTATCGATGATGGTATCGCGTTGAAGCGCGCGCGTGCGGGTTTACCGAAAGGCACGATGGATAAGGAGGCGCCGCTCAAGGGCCTTACCCTCGCCGCGATATTCGAGTTTCCATCAACCCGGACGCGTGTTTCCTTTGACATGGCGATGCGCCAGCTCGGAGGGCATACGATTGTTCTAAACAGCAATGACATGCAGCTGGGGCGTGGAGAGACGATTGCGGATACGGCGCGGGTTCTCTCGCGCTATGTGGATGCGATCATGATCCGCACAGATGAGCATGCGAAGCTGCTCGAACTGGCCGAGTATGCGACGGTGCCGGTCATAAACGGCCTCACGAATGACAGCCATCCATGTCAGCTAATGGCAGATGTCATGACGTTTGAAGAGCATCGCGGCCCGATCAAGGACAAGATTGTTGCCTGGTGCGGGGACGGAAATAACATGGTAACCTCCTGGATCCATGCGGCGGGAGTGTTCGATTTTGAATTTCGGATTGCCTGTCCGGAAGAGCTGGCGCCGGATCAAAGGGCGCTTGACTGGGCGAAAGAGGTGGGAGCAACAGTATATGTTACCCGGGACGCGGCTGAGGCGGCATCCGGCGCCCATTGTATCGTCGCGGACACATGGGTTTCCATGGGCGATGATGTTGCCAACCGTCATAATCTGCTGGCGCCTTATCAGGTGGATGAAGCCCTGATGGCGCGTGCGGCGAATGATGCGGTTTTCATGCACTGCCTGCCGGCGCATCGCGGAGAAGAGGCGACGGCCGCTGTCATGGATGGGCCGCAATCGGTTATTTTTGATGAGGCGGAAAACCGTCTTCATGCGCAAAAAGCCGTCCTTCGCTGGTGTCTTGGCGCGAATTGATATTTCACCTGAACGAGAGAGAGACCGTATGACCGACGCAGGTCAGAGAATAATAACTGATAACCTTATCCAGCCCTTTCAGATGGCGAAAGCCGGGGTGAGAGGACGCGTCGTTCGGATGGGAAGTGTTGTTGACTCTATTCTCAACCGGCATGGATATCCGGAGGCGGTCGCCCGGTTTCTCGGGGAAGGCCTCGTGCTGGCGGCGATGGTGGGCAGCGCTCTCAAGTTTGATGGTATCTTTACGGTGCAGACCAAAGGGGACGGTGCGATTAGCATGATTGCCGCGGATATGACGACTCCCGGTAACATGCGGGGCTATGCGTCATTCGATCGGGAAAAGCTGGATGAGCACCCTGCGGATGCTGTTTCGCTAAACGTCAAGGATTACTTCGGTAAAGGGTATGCCGCCTTCACCATTGACGCCGGTGAAGAGCATAAAAGATACCAGGGGATCGTTGATCTTGAGGGGGACAGCCTCGCCGCCTGCATGGAGAACTATTTCGACAAGTCGGAACAGATTGATACATTGCTGCGGGTCGCCGTTGACAAGAGCGATGGAAAGTGGCGCGCAGGTGGTTTGATGATCCAGCGGCTGCCGGATGAGAATGCAACTGAATTCAATCAGGATCAGGAAGAAGAGAACTGGCGCAATGCCCAGGCTCTTGCCGGTACAATAACGTCTGAGGAGCTGACCAGCCCGATCCTCAAGTCTGCCGAGTTGTTGTACAAGCTGTTTCACGAAGACGGCGTCTGGCTTTATGATCCGCAGGAGCTTCAGGATCAGTGCAGCTGTAGCGAGGAGCGAGTCCTGAACACCTTGAAAACCTTCGCCGGATCGGATGTGGAAGATATGGCAGAGGGCGGTGTCATTTCGGTGGATTGCCAGTTCTGTTCCAGCAAATATGAAATCCGGGTTGAGGATATAGTCTGACAACCCGTAGAAAGTATCCCTTAAACACAGGGTTGAACTTCATCCACCGACCGTAATAGAGTATATCCGGTTCAATTCTTTTCAAGGTGAGAGTAAAATGGCTGGCCTTCGCCGTCTTCTGACAATAGCTACCCTCCTGCTGCCAACCCTTCTCTTCGGTTGTGCCGCCCCGCCGCCAAATCCGGTCTATCCGGAGATTACTTTTCAACATCTCAACCCGCTGTATCTTAATGTGGGCGAAATAAAGATCGTGGATGAGTTTACGCCGCCTCTCAAACCGCCGCATGTCGAACATGAGCTTCCTGTTTCCATTGACCAGACAGTACGGAACTGGGTGCGGGATCGCTTGCGGACCACTGGAAACAGCGGTGCGGTGGCGACCGTAACCATCAAGGACGCGAGCGCTGTCGAAAAGGGACTGGAGAAGGAGACGGGCCTCAAAGGTCTGATCACGAAGGATCAATCCGAGCTGTATGAGTTTCATGTATTGGTGGAGCTCAAGATTATGGAAATATCCGGCTCCTCTGCCTTCGTCACAGCGGAAGCTACGCGCACGAAATCCGTCGCCGAAGGAATTACGCTGAACCAGCGTGAAAAGACCTACTTTGATCAGGTGGAGGCCCTGATGCGAGCTTTTGATCCGGAAATGGAAAAGAATATCCGGGCCTTTATGGGCGCATATTTGCGATAACGGAAACGGCTCTAAACGCCTTCTCGGGATACCTTCGCACTATAAACAGGACATGTTAATAAAGACCAAGTTCAAACGATTGATCCAGTAAAATGAAACAGCCAGGCTCCTCAACTTCGAACAGAATGCTGGAAACAGCGGGACGATTGTTTGCCGACAGGGCATTTGACTCTGTTTCGACCCGCGAGATAGCGGCGGCAGCTGAGGTTAACCTGTCCGCTATTTCTTATCATTTCCATAACAAGGAAGGGCTCTATCGGGCGGTGTTCGAGAAGATCGTCCGCGATCTGAAGCCGGTTCGGGTGAGCCTGGCGCTTATACTTGAAAACCAGCTTGCGGCGGCCAGTGATGATCGAAAAGCCTATGCCGAGACTGTCACAGTTTTCGTCTCCCGCCTTGTCGACAGTGCGATTTCGCCCGTTACGCGCTGGCGTATGCGCCTGATCAAGCGGGAAATAGAGATGCCGACAGATTGCTTCCAGATCATCATGGAAGGGCATATCAACGTCATTCATGACTTGCTCGGCATCCTGATCTCTAAAATATCCGGAGAATCACCAACAAGCGAGAATGTTAGGCTCGAAGCCATGTCCATTCTCGCGATCTGCCTGCAATATGCGCTGAATGAAGAGATGGTGAAGGCGAGAATGGGGTGGTCGGACATTGGCCCCAGTGAAATTGAAGGAATAAAAATCTCTATGGCGGAAATGGTCTTGCGGTCGCTTGATCTCGGAGACTGTATAGATCGCAGCAGGATAGAGTGATTGTCCGCCGCTGCTGCTTAGCGCTGCCAGAACCGCTGTGAGAACAGGACAAGTACTGTAAAGAGTTCAAGCCGTCCCAAGAGCATTCCGAGTGACATCAGCCATTTCGCCGGATCTGACAGGGACTTGAAGGTGCCTGACGGCCCGACGGTTTCACCAAGACCCGGGCCGACATTGGTGATTGCGGTCCCCGCACTGGAAATCGCTGTCAGAAAATCCAGTCCGGTCAGGCCAAGTGCGATTGTGAGAAGCGCAAATATAGCAAGAAACAAAAAGACAAAACTGGTTACCGAGATAATGGTCTCCTCTGGAAGAGGCTGGCCATTATAGTGAGGCTTGAAAATCCCGCTGGGCCGGATCAGCTGCATGAACTGACATTTTACGGTTTCGACAAGAATCTGGATGCGGAAAACCTTAATACTGCAGGATGCCGATCCCGCACACCCGCCGATAAACATGAAAAAGAAGAATGCGACGGTCCCGAAACCGCCCCAGCTGCTATAGTCAACGGTCGCATATCCTGTGCCCGTGATAATGGATGTCACGTTAAAGGTGGCATGTCGCAAGGCTATCCAAAACGGAATATCTTCGTTTAGTATTTGCCAGATTATCATTGTGATGATGCCAAAGAGGACGATTGAGAGGAACCATCTTACCTGGCTGTCCATCAGGAAACTGCCCGGCTTGCCCTTGACGATATGCAGATACATCAGAAAGGGCAGGGCGCCCATAATCATGAAAATGACCATGATGCTCTCAACAAGCGGACTTTCGAAATCCCCGGCGGATTGATCCGATGTTGAAAACCCGCCTGTGGATATGGTTGTCATGGCGTGGGTTGCCGCATCAAACAGGCTCATTCCTGTCATCCACAGGGAAAGCGTGCAGATCAGGCTGAGTATAAGATATATATAACCGATGGCCTTGACGATATCGGCGACCCTTGGCAAGGCCTTCTCCGATGTTGCTTCCGAGGCTTCCATACGGAAAAGCTGCATTCCGCCAATCCGGAGCAGGGGCATGATGGCAATTGCCATCACAATAATGCCGATCCCGCCAAACCACTGCAGCAACGCCCGCCACATGAGGATGCCGGGTGGCGCCGTATCAAGGCCGGTCAATACGGTTGATCCGGTGGTTGTCAGACCGGACATCGCTTCAAAGAACGCATCCGTGTAGGGTATATCCATTTCACTGAAGGTGAAAGGGAGAGCCGCCGCCGCCGGCATTAAAATCCAGACGGCCGTTGTCAGAATAAAAGCCTGTTGACGCCCAAGCTCAAGGCTGCCGCTTCGGTTAGAGAGAAATAATCCGCCCCCGGCAAATACCGAAACAGCGGCGGATACTAGAAAAACCTGCCAGTCATTATGTCCAACGAACAGATCCACCAGCGCCGGAATGATCATTGCCAACCCAATAACCACGAGAAGGATACCAAGAATGGCGAGAATCAGGCGATAATTGTTCACGGCGCGGCCGTACTCAGCCTTTATCGATGAACGCAAGCAACTCGCGCCGTGTGATATCGGAACGGCGGAAGATGCCCAGCATTGTGCTGGTGACCATCGTTACGCCATCTTTGTGCACGCCGCGTGTTGTCATGCATTGATGGGCGCTTTCAATCACAACAGCAACGCCCTTGGGCTGAAGCGTCCGTTCTATGGTTTCCGCAATTTGCCGGGTTAGCTTTTCCTGTATCTGCAGGCGCTTGGAATAGGCGTCCACAACACGGGCCAGCTTGGATATGCCAACAACCCGATTGCTCGGCATATAGGCAACATGGGCAACACCGATGATAGGGACCATGTGATGCTCGCAATAGCTTTCAACGCGAATATCTTTCAGAACGACCATCTCGTCATAGCCGTTCACTTCCTCGAATGTGCGGGAGAGATAGGTATCCGGATCTTCATTGTAGCCGGCAAAAAATTCGAGATAGGACCGCGTTACGCGATCGGGCGTGCCTTTCAATCCCTCGCGTGTCGGATCATCGCCTGCCCAACGGATCAGCGTTCGGACAGCTTCTTCTGCTTCCTTCTTTGTAGGCTTGTTCTGTACCGATTTATCCGGGTGAATTTGCTTGTTCATTACTGGATCATTTCCCAAGGCATCGTCCGCCATTATCAGTTTATGGACGATATTGAATCCGGACTGTCAAGTGAGAAGGCCGGAATATCGACCGCGAATGTCTTTCCTTCTTCCGATTCCATATCATAGGTGCCGACCATAATGCCGGACGAGGTGGAAAGGGGCGTTCCGCTGGTATATTCATAAATATCGCCGGGCGCAAGAACAGGCTGTTCACCAATGACGCCCTCTCCATCAACCGTTTCTGTGTGCCCGTCGGCATTGGTAATACGCCAGTGGCGATTTCTGAGGGTTACGGTTCTGCTTCCCTGATTTTCAATTCTGACCTGATAGGCCCAGACATATAATCCGTCAGATGGACGTGATCGCTCAGCCAAATAGACGGGCGTCACCGAAACCATGATATTCTCGGTAATTTTGCTATAGGCCGCCGCACCCGTCATGATATCCCCCTAGCTTGCGTTTTCAGCTCCATATTTGATCTGAATATTGCGTTCCGGGAGCAATTTGTCCAGTAAATCGGATTTTGGGATGTCGGAAGAGAGGAAGAAAAGCTCTCTCTCCCAACCCTTTAATCAAGCGTTTTGTCGGCTAAGCGCGTAGCCTAAGTCCTCGATAAGATCGTCGACATCTTCCAGCCCGACAGATAGCCTTAACATGCTTTCCGTTATTCCCAGCTCTTGCTTTGTTGCCTCGTCAACGCTGGAATGGGTTGTCGTCGTCGGATGGGTGATCAGTGATTTTGCATCCCCGAGGTTATTGCTTATATCGACAAGCGACAGGCGGTTTAGAATGGAGAAGGCATCGTCCTGATTACCAGCCACTTCAAATGCGATGAGGGAGCCGCCGCGCGACATCTGCCGTTTCGCCAGCGCATAATGTGGATGCGTGTCGCTGCCTGGATATAAAACGCGCTTGATAGCCGGATGACCGCTCAGGAAGGCGGCAATTTTTTCTGCGTTATCACATTGCTTTTCGACACGCAGTTCCAGCGTTTCCAACCCTTTTAGCAGGTTCCAGGCATTGAATGGGCTGAGCGCAGGACCGGTGTGCTTGAGATATGGCGCAAGAGTGTCTTCAACAAATTCTTCCGACCCGAGAACGATACCGCCGAGACAGCGACCCTGACCATCTATATGCTTTGTTGCGGAATAAACGACGATATCCGCCCCCAGTGCGATCGGATGTTGCAATACGGGTGTCGCGAAAACATTATCCACAACGACCTTTGCACCGACCTTATGGGCTAACTCCGAAATTGCCCCAATATCCATGATTTCCAGCGCCGGGTTGGACGGTGTTTCGAAGAATACGCAGGCTGTCTTTTCAGTAATTGCTTTTTTCCATTGATCGATATCTGTGCCATCGATCAGGGTCACCTCTATTCCGAATCTCGGGAGAATCGTCTCTATAATATACAGGCAGGATCCAAACAGCGCCTTTGGGGCAACCACATGATCTCCGGCCTTCAGCTGCGACATCAGAGCGCCGTTTACGGCGGCCATGCCGCTTGCTGTTGCGCGGGCGGCCTCAGCCCCCTCTTCCAGAAGGATCATGCGTTCTTCAAACATGGAGAGGGTGGGGTTGGCGTATCGGGAATAGATGTAGCCGTCATTCTCTCCCTTGAAGCGGCCAGCGGCTTGCTCGGCGCTGTCATAAACAAAACCCGAATTCATGAAAATGGCTTCGGATGTCTCATTAAACTGGGAACGTTTGGTGCCGCCGCGGACCAGCTTTGTCGCTGTCCGGTATTCCGATGCGCGGGTCGGCGCTGTCTCTTTCTTGTCTGTCATCTTACCCTCGAGGCATAAAAAAACCCCGACCATCGATCAGGGTTCATACGAGCCCCGACCTTTTAGCGTTTCTTTTAACGTGGCCGCAAGCCGGTCGGCACAAATCACCACAGCAAAAAGCATTATCGCCACCGGCTGGGGCTGTCAAGAATTTCTGTTGCGGTCTTGGGTTTCTTTCTGTAGGAACTGAATTTGCGCGGGCGTAGCTCAATGGCAGAGCAGAAGCTTCCCAAGCTTACGACGAGGGTTCGATTCCCTTCGCCCGCTCCAATATTTCGTCAGCACTGCTTCTTGATATGGTTCAGGATAAACCATAGAAAACCACCATTTGCAGGCCGAGGTATATACCGATGGCAATCAGAAAAAGATTTAGGGTGCGATCCGCGGCCTTACCCATCTCTTTGAGTTTCTTGGCGAATAAAATCCGGGCGATAAACAGGATAACAAACGCGATGGCGAGAAGTTTCAGGATCATGTGGCGGCGGCAAGCTCCTCATCTGACATATCTGTATCTTTTGTCTCGGAGGGGGAGTATACGGCGATATCATTGCCGCCCCTGGATTTTACGGCATACATCTGATTATCTGCAATTTCCACAAGAGCAGACCAGTCGCTGACATCAGCGCTCTGTCGGTCAACGATGCCGAAGCTGGCCGTTACCATTTTTCCGTCGGGACGTGTTCCAAGACCGATATTGCGTAACCGCCGGATCGACTTCAACGCGCCTTCTGCGTCCGTATTGGGAAGCAGAATGACAAATTCCTCACCGCCCCAGCGGATCAGCACGTCTGACCCGCGCGCGTTTCGGCGAATATTCGCCGCTGCCGTGGAGAGAACCCGGTCGCCCGCTTCATGGCCATACCGGTCATTGACGGACTTAAAACTGTCCAGGTCCGTAAAAACAATGGAAAAGGGTGTGTTCTGTCTTTTGGATATTTTAAACTGAACATCGATAATCTCTTCACCGCTGTTCCGGCTGTAACAGTGGGTTAATGTATCGATGGAGGCTTGATCAATCAGCAGGGAAATATATAGCAGCTGACTTATCGCGGCGAAGGCGCTGAGAACAGCTGTCGCGGTAAGCGTCAGGAGCATTCCAAGTTGCAGGTTAGGGTCTGCATTTTCAGGCATGAGGATCAAGATCAGCATCTGGACCACAAAAAATAGAATCAGCGTAAGCACGGCCTCTTTGATCGTCAGGGGAAAGATCGCGATACATCCGACGATCAGGAAGGGAAACAAGGCATAGCCGGCGGCAACCAGACTGGTGATGGACAAAATATCCGTAATGTCGAGAAGCGGCTGATACATTGTCTGAAATGTCAGCAGTATTGCGAAAAAGATACCGAGGGCGCGATAGGCATCGCGCATGGTCTCCCCGTTGCTGATGCCAAAGAAGAGGGCAAGGAAAAGGACTGACATCAGCACACGCGTTATCCCGAGCGTAATGTAGGTCTCGACGTTGAAAGTCAGCATATCAAATAGAAATCCCAGAGGGAAAGCGACTACGCATAGAAGGCTTAAAAACCGGATACGGGATATAATGACACGTGCGCGTCGGCGGATGAGTACCGGGGAGTGGCTCTGGTTGGAAATAAGACGCTCCAGTCCTTCAGCCGACGCATATTGACGTCCGCTTCCGGAAAAAACGTCATACAAATAAACCAGCACTGATTGCGTACCCCCTCGACTGGACTGACGGTCCTTTCATAACAAATAAACTCTGCGAACGGTATTTATTTTGGATTGGCGGGTTTGTAGAGGGCTATCGCGGACGATTGATGAAATTCTCCATCATCCTTTTCGGCTCGTTGCTCTCATAGGAACGTGCGAAGGCTTCAATCCCGAGCTGGATGCCATCGCGAAGGGAGTTATTCTCCCAGTCGTTACAAAGTTCTTTCTGGATTGCCATGGCGTTGCGGCCGCCAGCCAGGATTTCGGTGATGACCTTGTCCACCTCCGCATCAAGGGCGGTGTCTTCGGCCAACCGCTGGACAAAGTCGGCATTATGCGCTTCTGCGGCCCCCATGCGCCGTCCCGTCAGCACGAGATCACGGGCGAGGTTATACCCCAAAATGCGCGGCAGCAGCGCCGCATCGATTACGGATGGGATTCCGACCCGGACTTCCGGCATGGCAAATTCGGCGCTTTTGCAGGCAACTATCATATCGCAGGATGCTGCAAATTCCATTCCTGCACCGAGACAGAAGCCGTTCACCCTGGCAACGACAGGTGCATGGAAATAGCGGACTTTATGACAGACATGGTGCATGTTGGTAATAAAGCTGCGGGCGGACATGGGATTCAGCTTCGCCATCTCGGTAATGTCCGCACCGCCGATAAAGCTTCTGTTACCAGCTCCTGATATGATGAGCACGGCAATATCCTTGTCTTTATCGAGGTCGGTGATCGTCTCGTCCAGTTCTCGGATAACATGTGAATTCAGGGTATTGAGTTTTCGCTGGTTGTCGACAGTCAAACGTGCGACCTTGCCTTCCGGTTGGTCTTCGAGTTCCGTCAGAATAAATTTGGTCATTGTTTTCTCCGCTATTATTATTAATTTACTACTGAATGTATGCTGAAGCCAACGGCCCTTGGCATGACAACCAATCTTCACAATAGTGAAAAAAGAGACGAAAAAATGTTTATTCAGACGAAGCCAGGTGACAATGCGACAGAGCTGGAATTTTTCCCGGCCGAGACTGTTTATGAAAATGGTCCACTTGACATCTCGCAAAAGGATGCGGCAAGCAGTTCGCCGCTTGCACAGCGGCTTTATGAGATTGACGGTGTTGCCGCCGTAACATTGAAATCTGAAAGTATTATTGTCTCGAAGACGGATGCGCGTGACTGGGCGTCCCTCCGGACCGAAATTTTCGGTGCGATTGTAGCGCATTTCCAGAGCGTTGAAACTGCTGTCAACGAAAATGCGGATGATGCGCCCGGTGAGTTCGATGCCGAGATCATCGAACAGATCAAGGATCTGCTCGCAACGCGGATTGTACCGGCGGTAACGCAGTCGGGCGGAGATGTCTCGTTTCACAGCTATAAAAACGGTAAGCTCTATTTGAAGTTCCAGGGCCCTGCCTTCTCCATGCTGACGGGCATCCAGAACATGCTGCGGCATTATATTCCGGAAATTACCGCAGTCCTTGATTATCGTGAAGCATTGCCAAAGCCGGGCCTGAAGACACCGGAGGGAATTGCGATCCGCAAACTGCTGGAGGAAAAGGTGAACCCGTCAATTGCGGCACATGGCGGGCGTATCACACTCGTCGATCTGCAGAAGGATCGTGCCTATGTTCGCCTGGATGGCGGCTGCCAGGGGTGCGGTATGGCGGATGTAACGCTGAAACAGGGGGTTGCGGTTGAAATCCAGAATCTCGTGCCGTCGATCACCGAGGTGCTGGACGTGACCGATCATGCAGATGGGACCAATCCCTATTATCAGCCAGCTTAATCCTTTTACTTCAGGTTAATTGGTAAATCGTTACCGGGTCCTGCCTGCCTTTTAGCTGGTAATCTCCGATTTTCGTTGCGTTGATGTCCGGCGCGGCTTTGTAGGTTGCGTCGGTCATCAGGATAAAAACCTCTTCCTTCTGGTCTGGAGAGAGGGTCTTGCCATGCTGTTCCATTCGCTGGGCCGTATTCACGGTATCACCCACGACGGTATAATTAAGCCGCCCTGCTGAGCCAATGTTTCCGACAACGAGCGGTCCTGTATGAATTCCAATTCGCATATGAACTTCCGTAAGGCCCTCTTCGCGGCGTTTCTTATTATCTGCGATTATGGCTTCTTTAATTGCCATGGCCGCGCGGCAGGCACGCGCAGCATGATCTTCCTGTATTTCCGGTGCCCCCCAGAACGCCATCACGGCGTCGCCGATGAATTTGTCGACGGTCCCTCCCTCTGCTTCGATGCAGCTTGTAATCAGCTCAAAATGGTGATTGAGAAAGTTCGCGACTTCTTCCGTTTTCATGCCTTCCGCCTGCGGGGTAAAGCCCGTGATATCCGTAAACATGACGGTCACGATGCGCTCTTCGGAATTCGCCTCTCCGCTTTCCATGAGTTTGCGAACGAGAGACTTTGGAACATATGTCTCAAACCAGGTTAGTCCGCGCAGCATGGCATTGTAGGCATCGTTTGCCTCGTTAACCTCGGTAAAGCGACTTCTCGGTAAGGACTTCACCGCCTGAAAATCCAGATTTGAGATTTGTCTTGAGGCATCCGATAGCATAAGAACAGGCCGGGAAATTCTCCGTCCGATGACAATTGCGACCAGCGCGCTTAACAGCATTATTACGAGCCCGGCAATACCTGCGACAGCAAGACGGCGAAGTTCTGTCGATATATCCTCATCCCGGATCCAGTATCCAATTGTGAAAGTCTTGTCTGAATATCCATCAAGTTGCTTGTAAATAAAGATATAGCCTTCGTCTTCTACCTCCAGATAATGACTTTCAAATGCGGTTGAATCCCCTAGAAGGTCAAGATTCTCACGTTCCTCTGACCAGATTTTCCTGAGAACAGGGTCATCAACCTCTTCCAGTTTCGGAACAACATTATCGACGCTCAAGCCGCTTGCGGGTCTGCTGATTCCCTGCTGCAAAAGCACGTGATCCTGTCCGTAGAGTATGAAGCGTTTTCCGTTGGTGAGGGATTGTGCTGCATTCATCCGGTTATTGACCGTCGTCACAGTGATTGTTGCAATAAGGGCGCCTATAAACTGCCCGTCCTGGATGATGGGTTCACGAAAACTGAGAATGGTCTCCTGAAGTGTCGGTACATAAATGAGCTGCCCCCAGCTCCCTTTCTTGCGGTTGGAAATTTCCCTAATTGCCAACCTCGCAACAGGATCCCTGCTTTCATCGAAGGTAATTATGTTTTGACTGTCCCTGCTCGAGGCCATGCCCTGCAATGTGGGTCCCACAAACGAGAGGGTAGAAATCTGCGGTGTTCCCGCCACCGCTGCCAGAAGGTAGTCTCTAAGCTGGTCTTGATTGTTGACGTCGAGCTTACCTTCGCCGATCAGCTTCGCGATATACTGCGTTTGATATGCGGCCGGATTGAGCAGTTCCGTCAGGTCGTTTTCCGCCGATTCCATCGCCGTCGCAGCCTTGTCGATGAGCAGGTCTCGTGTGTTGGTAAGCCCGGAAGTGAGGCTGATGCCGAGGACAATGACAACGGTAATGACAACCAATGTGCCAAAGCTGAGGGCCAGAACAGTTGCAATCGGCAGGGATCGAATAGGTTTACGGGGGCTGGTTGAAATCTTATTTCTCCTGAACGGTCGCTATTTTCCGATAGCATAGGCAGGTGTTTTATACAAAGTTAAACGCTATATGGGCCAGTAGACAAAGCCGTGCAAGTCGATATACTTCCTGCATGAATCTGGTTGTCGCGTTTGAAGCAATTTTAGTTGTTTGTTGCCTGATTTCCCTTAATCTGGCGCGGCAGTCCTTTTTTCCGGCAAGCCTCTTTTGGGCCTTTGGCGTTGTAACAATCGGTGTGGCGGCGACGCTGGGCGGCTTCAAGTTTGCCGGTTTTGGCGGTTTGGAATCCTATCACACGCTTGCAAAGCAATTTGCCGGATCAATCGGTATTGCAGCTTTTGCCATCGGGGCTCTTGCGGGATTGCTTGCAAATTTCTTTATACGCTTCCATTGGTGGATATTGCTCTTTCTGATCCTGTTGTTATGCGCGGCATTATTGCTGGGCACCTGGCGGTTTCCCGCGCAAATCCAACTCGGTCTGGTCGGGCTGATCCTGCTTGTCGGGGTAATCCGGCTCATTTCGTCCGGTTTGCTCGCAATATATCTGTTGCTGGGGGTCGCCTGCCTGATCCTGTCCGACATCGCCACCAGATGGCTCGCTGTTAACACAGGAATGGCAGAGGTGAATATATACCATGTCCTGTTATCGCTTGCGGTGATTTCATTCGGCCTGTCGGCATCGCGTGATAATTGGGAGTAGTTTTTGCTATATTTGTTCGCGGTGTGTTGATTCTGTTTCGTATCTCGTTATAACCGGCGACGAATCGTCCGGTCCGTTATGTCCGGCTGACGATGTCCTGTCCATTTTGAAATAGAAAGGGTGTCATGGCAGAAGCAAATTCGAAATCGGCCAAGGAACTGTTTGTGGTCTTTGGCGGCAGGGTGACAGATACGCGGGGCCGGGATTTTGCTGATCCGGGCAATTTGGATGTCCGCGGCTTTTTTGAAAACTATGACAGCGCCCTGTCAGCATGGCGCGCCGCCAGTCAGTCGCAGGTGGATGATGCCTTTACAAAATACGTGATCGTCCGTCTTTGGTAATAGGCGGACGTTTCCATACCGCGGAAAAGCTGCCAAAGCAGGCCGTGTAATTTTGCACAACTGCAAAAGATGGCGTATTGTAACACCCTCTGAACTTTATTGAAAAGCAGGTGTCCCGTGCGCGATTTTTTCCAACCCGGCCGTTCCGTGACCTATGGCTTGAACGGCGCTGCCGCCGCTTCCAGCGTGCATGCTTCGCAGGTAGCTCTTGGCATCCTGAAATCCGGTGGCAATGCCATGGACGCAGCCATTGCCGCCTGTGCGGTGCAATGTGTTGTTGATCCTATGCAAACCGGTATCGGCGGGGACTGTTTTGCGCTCGTTGCCATGGGCGGCGGCAGTCAGGTCGAAGGACTAAACGGATCAGGTAAGGCGCCGGGCGCGTTGACTGCGGATTATCTTCTCTCTAAGGGTGTCAACAAGATGGACGCGACCAGCGCCCATTCCATCACCATTCCGGGCGCCATCGATGCCTGGGTTCGGCTGCATGAAAAATATGGCAGTATGGACTTTGCGGATATTCTAAAGCCCGCCATCGATTGCGCAGAAAACGGATATGTGGTGACGGACCGTACCTCCGTCGACTGGCAGATGGGAGTGGCCAAACTCCAAAAGAACGAGGCCGCAAGCGAGATTTTCCTTAAAAACGGCAAGCCACCGGCAGCTGGAACCACTTGGCGCATGCCGAAGCTGGCGGCGACATTGAAGGTTATTGCAAAAAACGGGCGTGCAGCCTTTTATGAAGGAGATATTGCGGAACAGATGACGGAAACCTTGAAAGCCGCAGGAGGGTTGCATGAGGCATCGGACTTTGCCGAGACGGGCGCCGATTTCGTGGCACCCATTCATAGTGAGTATCATGGGCATACCGTTCACCAGATTCCCCCGAATGGTCAGGGGATTACGGCGCTTATCATGCTAAATATCCTGAAGCGCCTTGATATGAACGGGCTGGACCCTTTAGGGGCCAAGCGGCTTCATCTAGAAGCGGAGGCGGCGCGCCTTGCCTATCTTGCCCGGAATAAATATGTTGCCGATCCGATGAAGGCGGACGTGCCCGTCGATATGCTGCTGTCCAATGAGTTTGCTGAGCATCTCTGCGGGTTTATCGAAGTTGGAAAGGCGGGTGATCCTACTGGGGCTAATGCATTAGAACGTCATCGGGATACCGTATATCTGACCGTCGTCGACAAGGATAGAAACGCGGTATCTTTCATCAATTCACTGTTTCAGGGGTTCGGAAGCGGCATTGCCTGTGCCAAAACAGGGGTTTTATTCCAGAACCGGGGTTTCGGTTTCGTCGTCGATCCGGACCATCCGAACTGTATTGCCCCCGGCAAAAGACCCATGCATACCATCATCCCTGGCATGGTAACGAAGGACGGCAAGGCGACCATGAGCTATGGCGTCATGGGCGGCGGTTATCAGCCGGTCGGCCACGCACATGTTCTCATGAATGTCTGGGATTATGGAATGGATGTGCAGGAGGCGCTGGACTGTCCGCGCGCGTTCTATGACGCAGGTGTCCTGGATGTTGAAAAATCCATTCCGGCCTCCGTGCGCCAGGAACTAGCAGACATGGGCTATCAACTGAGAGATCCCGACGTTCCTCTTGGGGGCGGACAGATCATAGCCATCGATCCGGAAACCGGCGTTCTTTCCGCGGGTTCCGAACCACGAAAAGATGGCTGCGCCCTCGCATATTGATTGGTGTTTAGGCTTCGGCGATGGAATTTCCAGTTGCGCCGAGCTCCTTGCATGCCTGCTGAACGCGTTCCGCCATGGATTTTTCGCATTCCCGCAGCCAGGCGCGTGGATCGTAATGCTTTTTGAAGGGTGTGCCGTCGACCGGATCGATCTGGTATTTAAATGCTTTCGGATGCGCTTCAACATAGGCGCCGACCGGCTTGGAGAAGGCGAACTGCGTGTCGGTGTCGACATTCATTTTAAAGACACCATAGCTGACGGCTTCCGCAATTTCTTCGGCGCTTGAACCGGAGCCGCCGTGGAAGACGAAATCAAGCGGCTTTTCCTTGGTGTCGTATACACTCTGCACATGCTTCTGCGAGGCCAGAAGAATTTCTGGCCGGAGCTGGACATTGCCCGGCTTGTAGACACCATGCACATTACCAAAGGCGGCGGCAACGGAGAAATGACCAATGGAAGAGAGGCGTTCATATGCCTGCAGCACTTCTTCGGGCTGGGTATAGAGTTTGCTGTTATCCATGACATCGACATCACTTCCGACGCCGTCTTCCTCACCGCCGGTAACACCGAGCTCGATTTCAAGGCTCATATCAATCTTGGAGAGGCGCTTCAGGATGCGCTCGCAATCGGCAAGGTTTTCTTCAATCGGTTCTTCAGAGAGGTCAAGCATATGGGAGCTGAAAAGCGGCTTGCCCGTTGCTTCATATTCTGCCTCGCTGGCGTCGATCATGCCTTCAACCCAAGGGATAAGGCCCTTGTTTGCATGGTCTGTATGCAGAACGACGCAGATTCCATATTCCTTGGCAACGGTATGAATGTGACGGGCTGCGGAAATGGCGCCGACGATGCGGGCTTTATCGACGTCCTTGATGCCCTTGCCAGCGAAGAACTGTGCGCCACCATTCGAGAGCTGAATGATAATGTCAGATTTGCTGAGCATCGCAGCCTCAAGCGCTGCATTGACGGTGTTGGTGCTGGTAACATTGATGGCGGGAAGTGCGAATCCCTGCGTTTTGCAGTTTTCAACAAGGGTCAGGTAATCTCGTCCTGTTACGACACCTGGTTTCAGCTTCTTGGTTTTTTCTTGCACGTCTTAATTCCTCTTGATGACAGTTTTCGTGATTTGCACGAGAAGATAGGAGATAAATATTTAAAATTCTTTACATCCGGTCGGGAACGTCAATTCCCAGAATATACAAAACCTTTTCCATTTGGCGCAATGTAATGCCGCACAGGCACAGGCGGGAAGCGCGAATGTCAAGGTTCGCCTCTCCAAGAACCGGGCATTCGTGGTAGAAGCTATTGAATTCCTGACTTAGATTGTAAACATGATCACAGAGAATGTTCGGCGCATTTTTCTCCGCGGCGGCGGTGATGGCCTCTGGAAGAGCGGCAATCGCCAGCATCAGGTTTCTCTCCGCATCATGTGTCGCCAGCAGGCGACCTTCCGTCAGGTTCTGTTCCGCCGCTTTTCGAAGCATGGATTTGATACGAACGGCCGCATACATCTGATACGGCCCGGTGCGCCCTTCAAACTTCGTGAATCTTTCAAGGTCGAAAACATAGTTGGACATTCTCTGGTTCGAGAGGTCCGCATATTTGATTGCGGCAATCCCGACCTTTGTCGAGATGTCGTCAAGTTCTGCTGTATCAAACCGTTCGGACATTCCTGTCTCGGCGATGACCTTGCGCGCTTCGCCGATTGCGTCCTCAATCAGACTCCGCAGCCGAACGACGCCACCATCGCGGGTTTTAAGGGGTTTGCCGTCCTTACCATTGACAGTACCAAAGCCGATATGTTCAAGCCGGCAATCGGAACCAATGCTGTTGCATTTTCGGGCTGCGCGGAAAACCTGTTCGAAATGGAGGCTCTGGCGGGCATCGACAATATATAGAATGGCATTTGGGTCATGTTCTTCCCGCCGCATTTCGATGGTGGCCAGATCAGTTGTGCCATACATCACGGCGCCATCGGATTTTTCCAGAATTAGCGGCGGCATTTCCTTCTTGTCACTCTCTTCAGCCACGTTGATGACCACTGCGCCCTCGGATACTTCTGAATATCCCTCTTTGGCGAGGCGATCCATCATCTGGGGGATATGATCATTCGTATCGGCTTCGCCTTTCCACTCGGTGAAATGGGCACCGAGCAAATCAAAATCCGTCCGGGTTTCGGCGATGGAAACATCGCGCATATGCTGCCAGAGCGCGAGATAGCCAGCGCGACCTTTCTGTAACTCGAAGGTGGCCTTGCGAGCACTTTCAAGAAAGGCTGGGTCATCCTTGCTTCGGGCGGAGGCGGCCGGATATATTTCCTGCAGTTCCTCAACCGTCACCGGCGAGTTGTCAGGATATGGTCCGCTGAACCCCGCATCGAAATAGGGGAGGTCAGGCTGTCGCCGCTCAATTTCCCTGATCAGCAGGCCCATGGGAAGACCCCAGTCGCCAAAATGAACATCACTGATGGCAGTATCGCCCATAAATTCACGCAGGCGGCGCAGACTCTCTCCAATGATGGTTGCCCGCAGATGGCCGACATGCATTGCCTTGGCGACATTCGGTCCGCCATAGTCAAGTATGACTTTCATTGGCATATGACGGGAACGGCATCCGAAATATGAGTCTTCAGCCAGATCACTGATATGACCGACGAGAAAATCATCCATGAGGCGGATATTGATAAATCCCGGTCCAGCCAAAGTGAGTTCTGAAAACAGCCCGGTTTTTTCGAGCTCAGTCAGAACCTCGGTTGCGATTTCCCTTGGGTTTCGTTTTGCCTGCTTCGCGGCGGCGAGGGCGCCATTGCACTGAAACTGTCCCAATTCCCGCCGTTGCGAGGGAACGACCATGCCATAAGACGTATCAAGGCCGACCGTCTTGAAGGCCTGTCCAACAATCTGGCTAAGCTGGGATAAAAGCGATGCTGTCACGGATTTTCCCGATCTTTTTTGGTTACTGACTTGTATAGACGTCTTCGCGAACATACGTCTCGCGCAGACAACGTGGCCCTATCTACTGGAAAATCCATTTTGGGCCAAGGATTTTGGAGGCGCTCGACGATCCTGAGGGAAAATATTTGCCCGTCCGCATTAATTTGTGAGGCAATTTTTCTCACGTCCCTTGACACCCAACTTACTTTTCATTACATCCTTAGCGAAATTGTTAGCACTCTCACCCGGAGAGTGCTAATAACCAATGAAATGGTTACTCAACAAGCATGAGGGAGACTTTAATGAAATTTCGTCCATTGCATGATCGCGTATTGGTCAAGCGTATCGAGGCTGAAGAAAAGACAGCCGGCGGCATTATTCTCGTGGATAGTGCGCAGGAAAAGCCATCTCAGGGCGATGTTCTGGCAGTTGGCAACGGTGCTATTGCAGAAGACGGCACAGTTCGTCCGCTTGACGTCAAAGTGGGCGACAAGGTTGTTTTTGGCAAATGGTCCGGAACCGAGATCAAGGTTGAAGGCGAAGACGTCTTGATCATGAAAGAATCAGACATCATGGGCATTTTGGCCTAATCAACACATTTGTGATTGAGGAA